>DAOVXU010000041.1 GCA_030635995.1 Arcobacter sp.
AATAGTTATAATCTTAGCACTCCCAATATTTGAAGTCAATATTATAATAGTATTTTTAAAATCAATAGTTACACCTTTGCTATCTGTAAGTCGTCCATCATCTAAAACTTGTAACAATATATTAAAAACATCTGGATGTGCTTTTTCAATCTCATCAAAAAGTACTACACTATATGGCTTTCTTCTAACTGCTTCTGTAAGTTGTCCACCCTCTTCATATCCCACATATCCAGGAGCTGAACCAACAAGTTTTGTAACTGATACCTTTTCCATATATTCAGACATATCAAATCTTATAAGTGACTTTTCATTATCAAATAGGAATTTTGCAAGTATTTTTGCTGTTTCTGTTTTACCAACTCCTGTTGGTCCTAAGAACATAAAAGATCCTATTGGTTTATTATCATCACTTAACCCTGCTTTATTTCTTTTTATAGCTTTCGAGATTGCTTTTATCGCTTCATTTTGCCCTATTACATCTTTTTGTAAAACTTTTTCAACCTCTAAGATTCTTTGCTTTTCATCTTTTTGCATCTTATTTATAGGTATTCCTGTCCATCTGCTTACAATACTAGCAATTGCCTCTTCATCTACATAATTTCGTAGAAGCGTTCCACTCTCTTGCATTTTTGCCCAAATTTGTTCATTTTGCTCAATTTTAGCTTCAAGTTCTGGAATCTCTCCATATTCTATCTTTGCAGCTTCATCAAATTTACTATCTCTTTTTGCTTGATCTGCTTTATGTTTCAATTCCTCTATTTGTACTTTTATAGCAGAGACTGCATTAAAAGTATTTTTTTCATTTTCAAATTGAGATTCAAGATTTCTTTGCTTCTCTTTTAAATCTGATAACTCTTTCTCTATCTCCTCTATTCTTTGCTTATTTTTATCCGTAACTTCCATTTTTAAAGCTTCTTTTTCAACCTCTAAAGTACCTATCTCTCTTTTTGTTATAGATAATATTGAAGGCTCTGATTCAATTTGCATTTTAAGTTCAGCAGATGCTTCATCAATAAGATCAATAGCCTTATCTGGTAAAAATCTATCAGTTATATATCTATCACTAAGTTTTGCAGAAGCTACTAAAGCACTATCATTTATAGTTACATTATGAAAAGTTTCAAGTTTCTCTTTAATACCTCTTAAAATTTGTAATGCTTCATTTACACTTGGCTCATCAACTTTTACAGGCTGAAACCTTCTTTGCATAGCTGTATCTTTTTCAAAATACTTTCTATACTCTTTAAGTGTAGTTGCACCTATCGTATGAAGTTCTCCACGAGCAAGTGCTGGTTTAAGAATATTTGCAGCATCCATAGAACCCTCACTTGCCCCTGCACCAATTATTGTATGTATCTCATCAATAAAAAGTATAATATTTCCTACTTTTTGAACCTCTTTAATAACAGATTTTAATCTATCCTCAAACTCCCCTCTATATTTAGCCCCAGCAATTAGTGCTGACATATCAAGAGAGATTACCCTTTTATTTTGTAGTGAAGTTGGAACATCATTTGAAACAATTCTTTGAGCTAATCCTTCCGCAATAGCTGTTTTCCCAGTCCCTGGTTCACCTAATAAAATTGGATTATTTTTAGTTTTTCTTATAAGAATTTGCATCATTCTTTGAAGCTGTTCATCACGACCAATTACAGGGTCAAGTTTCCCCTCTCTAGCCATTGCATTTAAATCTATCCCATATTTTTTAAGTGCATCAAGCTTGTCATCGCTACTTTTACTATCAACAGTTGCTCCACCTCTTATAGCTTCTAACTCTTTTTTAACTTCACTTAAATCTACATATTTTTCTAAAGTATTTTTAAATATTTCATTATTTAAATTTGCTATTATCCAAGTATCAACAGCTAAAAACTTATCCCCAACACTTAACATAAGCCCTTGTCCATTTTCTAGTGAAATAACAACCTCACGACTAATTTTAATATTATCTTTATTTACACTTGAAACACTTGGTAACTTATTTGCTACACTTTTTACCTCAAGTTCAATAGCAGTTTTATCAATATTTAATTTATTTAATAACTGATTCAATAAACTAGAAGTATTTGTAAGCAACCCCCATAAAATATGGATGATTTGTACCTCTTGATTTTTATTGTGAAGTGCTAGTGAAAGTGAAGATTCGATTGTTTCATTCATTTGGTTTGTTAATTGTTCAAATATTTTATTACTCATTTCATAATTCCTTTTAATATAAATTGGCACTCTAGTAGTATGAGTGCTAAAAAGAGTATATCAAGTTAGTTTATCTTTGTCAAGTCTTAAAATTTAATTCCTCATAAACTAATACTTTTAAATTATGTTAAATAAGTATAAAATTATTGTATAATAAAGGCTTTTTAAAATTAAGGTAAATTATGACAGATATGATCAAAATATTTAATGCAAATGAAAATAACTTAAAAAATGTAAGTTTAGAGATTCCCAAAAATAAACTTATAGTATTTACAGGATTAAGTGGTTCTGGTAAATCAACTTTAGCTTTTAATACCTTATATGCAGAAGGTCAACGAAGATATATAGAATCGCTTAGTGCTTATGCTAGACAATTTCTAGGTAAGATTGGAAAGCCTGATGTTGAGAGAATTGAGGGTCTTACACCTGCTATTGCAATTGATCAAAAAACTACATCTAAAAATCCACGAAGTACAGTTGGAACTATCACTGAGATATATGATTACCTTAGACTTTTATACTCAAGAGTTGGTGTACAACATTGTCACAAATGTGGTAAACCAATCTCTCAAATGTCAAGTTCAGATGTAATTGACCAAGTTTTAAAACTACCAGAAAGTTCTAAAATAGTTATTTTAGCTCCTCTAATCAATCGTAAAAAAGGTACATTTGTAGAACTGTTTGAATCTTTACGAGGTAAAGGTTATGTTCGTGCTATGGTTGATGGTGTGATGATACGACTTGATGAAGAGATAGAACTTGGAAAATCTAAAATGCACACTATTAAAGTTGTTATTGATAGAGTTGTTGTAAAAGATGAAAATAGACAAAGAATTGCTGAAGATGTTGAAAAAGGATTAAAAGAATCATTTGGTGAACTAGAAGTTGATATTATAAACCACGAAGAGGTTGGAGTAGAACAACATATTCACTATAGTGAACATATGGCGTGTTTTGATTGTAAAATATCTTTTGAACCTTTAGAACCACTTTCATTTTCTTTTAATTCACCAAAAGGTGCTTGTCCATCTTGTGATGGTTTGGGGATTAGATATGCACTTGATATGAAAAAAGTTGTAAACGAAGAGTTAAGTATCGAAGATGGTGCGATCAGAGTTATTTATGGATTTAATAAAGGTTATTATTTTAAGATGTTAAAAGCTTATTGTGAAGCTGCTGATATAGATCCAACTATCCCTTTTAAGGATTTAGAACCTCATCAAAGTGGGGCTATACTTCATGGTGGAGTTGAAGATGTAAAATTTACTTGGAAACGACATAGATTGACAAGAAAATGGGAAGGTATTGTAAAAATTGCTTACGGTATGATAAAAGACGAAAAAGAAACTACTGAATATATGACTGAAAAAATATGTGATAGTTGTGATGGACATAGATTAAAAAAAGCTAGTCAAGCTGTATTAGTAGCTGATAAAAAAATAGCTGAAATTTTAGATATGCCAATAGAGGAAAGTTTTAAATTTTATCACGATGAGAATAACTTTTCACACTTTAACAATAAAGAACAACTTATCTCAGCTCCTATTTTAAAAGAGATAAGAGATAGAATATTTTTTTTAAATGATGTAGGACTTGGTTATATCACTTTAGGGAGAGATGCACGAACTATATCAGGTGGAGAAGCACAAAGAATTAGAGTAGCTTCACAAATTGGTTCTGGACTTACAGGAGTATTATATGTACTTGATGAGCCATCTATTGGACTTCATGAAAGAGATACACAAAAACTTATTAAAACTCTTCAAGCATTGAGAGATAAGGGAAACACTGTAATCGTTGTAGAGCATGATAAAGAGACAATGGAAGCTGCTGATTTTATAGTTGATATAGGTCCAAATGCTGGTAAATTTGGTGGTGAAGTTGTATTTAGTGGAGATATGAAAAAATTATTAAAGTCAAAAACATTGACAGCTCAATACCTAAATGGTAAAAAAGAGATAAAATATTACAAAAGACGACATCAAGATATCTATATAGATATGAAAAATGTAAATATAAACAATATAATAAATCTTGATGTTTCTATCCCTTTACACAATCTTTGTGCTATTACAGGAGTAAGTGGATGTGGTAAATCATCTTTAATTCTACAAACACTTCTTCCAGTTGCAAAAGAACTTTTAAATCGTGCTAGAAAAGTAAATAAAATAGATGGTGTAAGTATAGAGGGACTTGATAAATTAGATAAAGTTATCTATTTAGACCAATCACCAATAGGTCGAACACCACGAAGTAATCCAGCAACTTATACAGGTCTTATGGATGAAGTAAGAAAACTATTTGCAGAAACTAAAGAGGCAAAGCTAAGAGGATATTCTATCGGTCGTTTCTCTTTTAATGTAAAAGGTGGAAGATGTGAAAAATGTCAAGGAGAAGGTGAGATAAAAATAGAGATGCACTTTTTACCAGATATTATGGTTAAATGTGAAGATTGTAAAGGGGCTAGATACAATCCTCAAACTTTAGAGATACACTATAGAGGTAAGACAATTTCAGATGTACTAAATATGAGTGTTGAGGAAGCTTTTGAATTTTTTGTAAAAGTTCCTAAAATCCATGCAAAACTAAAAACACTTTTAGATGTAGGACTTGGATATATAACTTTAGGACAAAATGCTATTACACTTAGTGGTGGAGAAGCACAGCGTATTAAATTAAGTAAAGAGTTAAGTAAAAGAGATACAGGAAATACACTTTATATACTTGATGAACCAACAACTGGACTTCATTTTGCAGATGTAGATAGACTTACAAAAGTACTTCATCACCTTGTAGACCTCGGAAATTCGGTAATAGTCATAGAACACAACTTAGATATTGTAAGAAATGCCGACTGGGTTATAGATATGGGTTATGAAGGTGGAGCAAAAGGTGGACAAGTGATAGCACAAGGTACACCAGAAGATATAGCTAAAACTCATAAAGAAACAAAAAGTTATACTGGATATTATTTAGAAAAAGAGTTATAAACTAAAATTAATTTATAAAAAAGATATAGAGTTTACTTATTGTAAATCTCTTTATGAAACTTTTTAAATCTTTTATGTTGCCAGAACCATTGGTTTGGTTCTTTTCTTATTTGTTTTTCTATAATATTAGCTTGTGCTTGTGTTAAATTTTTTATTTGATCTTCACCTTCAAAATCTTTTGATTCTATCCCATCATACAAAATAGCATCATATTTTCCAAAAGAAGTTCTTTGAAAAAAGATAGGGATAATAATTGCATTAAATTTTCTAGCTAATTTTGCAGTAGAATCTGTTACTAAAACCTTTTTCCCAAAAAATTCTACCTCTACCCCTGTCCTATTATGTTGATCAATTACAAGTCCTAATATTCTATCCTCTTTTAATGCCTTTACTAGTCCCCTTGCTGCTTCTCTTTTACTTAACATTATAGTGTTATTCTTTTGCCTTGTATTATTTAATTCATCATTAAAATATTTATTGTTCATAGGGCGACCTACCATTGTTGTAGGTTTGTATTTTAGTGGAATAAAAGTATTTCCATATTCCCAGTTTCCATAATGTGCAGTTATAAGTATGATTTTTCTATTATTTTTAATGGCATCTAAAAGAATTTTTTCATTTTTTACTGTAATTTTATCTTCAAATCCTTGTAAATCCAAAGTTTGATTTTCTATAAAATCGTATAAATTATATACTAAAGTTTTATATATATCTTTAACAATTTGAGTTTTTTCATCTTGGGAAATAGTATCTTTATATACAAAATTTAAATTTGCAAAAGCATATCTTTTATGTTCACTATTTACTAGATATATGAAATATGCTAAAATATCTAAAAATATTTTTATGAAAGATTTTGGTAAAATCAATACAATAAATTTAAATACTTTATATAATGAAAAAACTAAATAATCAACCATCTAAAATCCAAATTAATTATTACAATTTTCATTATATAGCACCTTTTAATAAAATTAATTCAAACTCAAATGGTTTTTTAAGTTTTTTTAATCCTCTTTGAATAATATAATGTTCTTTAAAAGAGGATATTGTAAATTGATTATTTTCTAATTGATATTTAAAATTATTTCTTAAAAATTCACTATTTAAAATTTTATTTAAACTATGTATATAACTTAACCATTGTATGATTTTAATATCAGGAAGTAACTCTTTAAAATTTTTAATATTATTCTCTTTTGGTAATTCATTTTTAGAATATTTAATAATAGTAGCTATTAAAATTCTCTCTTGGTGTGTAAATCCATAATGTAAACCATTTAAAATAAAATTTGCACTATGAGTACTATTTTTATAAAAATTTAAAGTTACCCCAATTTGTTGTAATTTAGCAGATATTACAAGATAAGATTTATACTTTTTATCTAACTTATGAAGTGGTTGTAATATATCAAATAGTTTGGATATATTATTTCCTAAATATGCAGTTTGTTTATAATCTGTTGTAAATCTATCAAGTAAACTTCTTACACTTACATTGAAATTTGCAGGAAATTTATGATTTGATGTTCTTAATATATCTGTAAGATATAAACCCTCTCTCACCCCTACTCCACTTGTAACAACTGTTTGAATACCTAAATACTCTAAAATTGTATTAAAGATAAATGTACCAATTTTAATAGTATCATATCTATCTTTGCGTACACCTAATACTTTTAATTGTTCATTTGTATCACAATTTATAATATCTTTAAATAATTTTTTATTATCTTCAACTTTATATGTAAATCCATGTAATACATCAAGAGGATAATTTGTACTATCAATTATCAGTTTACTTAATGCTCTAGCAGTTCCACCAAGCCCAACTACACTTTTAATATTTTTAAAATCTGGATTTAGTAAAGTTAATTGTTCTAAAATATATTTTTCAGCACCTTCAAAATCATTTTTTACAAAATATAACTCTTGAAGTCTAACTGTACCCATTTTTAAAGATATTGTATGTTTGATATTTTTATCTTCAACTAAAGTAAACTCTGTGCTACCACCACCAATATCTACTGTTATAAAATCTTTATTTGATAAAAGATTTGTAGCAGCAACTGCACCTAAATAAGCCTCTTTTTCTCCATCAATAACTTTAATACTAAGTTTCAATTCTTTTTGAACTTTAGTTAAAAATTCTTTTGAATTTGGAGCATCTCTAAGTGCTGAAGTTGCTACACAAAGTATTTTTCTTGATTTTAAATTTTTTGCAATACTTAAAAATGATTCTAAAGCATTAAACGCTCGTTGCATAGGTTCATTTTGCAAATTTCCATTATTTTCATAACAGTTTTGTGAAATTTTAACTTTTGATTTTGTTTCATTTATAAGATGAAATCCAAATCTACTAGTTTTTTTTAAAACAACCATCCTCATTGAATTTGAACCAATATCGATGATAGTTGTTATTTTTGCCATTGTTTAAAGTTCTTCTTTATCTAATTGTTTAAATTTAAATCTTAACTCTTGCATTGTTTCTTGATTGTTTGGATCAACTACAATACAATCAACTGGACAAACTTCAACACACTGTGGTTCTTCATAATGTCCAACACATTCAGTACAAAAATCACCATCAATTACATATATTGGATCACCCTCTTCAATAGCACCATTTGGGCATTCTTCTCTACAAGCATCACATGCTATACATTCGTCTGTTATTATCAATGACATATTCTTTTTTCCTAAATATTTTTTTAATTATGGATTTATAACTAAATCTTCTTTAAGTATATCTTTAATGGCACTTTAAAATGTAATATTTTCACTATAATCAAATATAAAGTGCTATTATTATAAAATCATATTAATTAACTCAAAGTAGGATATAAAATGGCGTTTGATAATGAATTATTAATATTACAACAATATAAAGAATTAATTGATAACAATATTATTGTTACAAAAACTGATCCTAAAGGTAATATTACATTTGCAAATGATAAATTTTGTGATATATCTGGATATACTAAAGAAGAACTATTGGGGCAACCCCACAATATTGTTCGTTTTGGAGATGTTGATCCTGCAATTTTTAAAGATATGTGGAATACTATTAAAAATAAAAAAGAAACTTGGACAGGTCAAATAAAAAATAAAAAGAAAGATGGTACAGCATATTATGTAGATGCTATAGTTCGACCCATAATAAATGAAAAAGGGGAAACTGTAGAGTATATCGCACTTAGATACGATGTAAGTAATTTCATAAATGCAAAAAAATTATTATTTGACGATATACTACATAGTAAATACCCTTTTTTAGTAGTAATACAAATAGAAGGTTATGAATCACTTGAAAGTTTTTATGGTAAAGAGATAACTCAAATTATTGAAGATAAATTTGCTACGCATCTACTTGAATATTGTCCAATTGGATGTGTTTTTCCTAAAGTATACCAACTAGACAATGGTTATTTTGGACTTTTAAGAGACTTGCAAGATAGTGGAACTTTAGCAGAATCACAAACAATGCAATTAAAAAAATTCCAACAAAATATTAAAGATGGAGTATTGTCATTTGGTACTTACGAATATGATTTACATGTATTATTAAGTTATGGAATTGGGAAAGAACATCTCTATGAAGATGTTATGATTGGACTTAAAAAAGCTCAAGAGTCAAAAAAAGATTTTATTTTTGCTGATAACTTTACAAAAATAGAAAAAGATAAAGCACATCAAAATTTACATACGATAAATATGATAAAAAAAGCACTACATCACGATAAAATAATCTCATATTTTCAACCAATTGTAAATACACGAACAGGTGAAATTGATAAATATGAATCACTAGTAAGATTGGAAAAAGATGATGGAAAAATATTATCACCATACTTTTTCTTAGATGTATCCAAAAATGGTAAATATTATCATCAAATAACAAATTTTGTAATTGCAAATTCATTTGAAGCATTAAGAAAAACAGATAAAGAGGTATCTATAAATCTTTCAACTTTAGATATAGAAGATGTAGAATTAAGAAATAATATTATTACTCAAATAACAATGAATGCTGATATATCTTCAAGGATTGTATTTGAGCTTCTTGAAGATGAAGAGGTTAATGATTTTGAGATAATAAAAGACTTTATAGCGTTAGTTAAAATGTTTGGTGTAAAAATTGCTATTGATGATTTTGGAGCAGGTCACTCAAACTTTGAGAGGCTTCTTGATTTTCAACCAGATATTTTAAAACTTGATGGTAGTCTAATAAAAGATATCGATAAAAATCAATATAGTCGAGATATTGTAGAAACAATTAAATCATTTGCTGATAAACAAGGTATAAAAACTGTTGCAGAATTTGTCCATAATAAAGCTGTATTAGATGTAATACAAGAGATAGGGATAGATTATCTTCAAGGTTACTATTTGGGAGAACCACAGATAGAACTTGCTGCTAGTATATTAAATCCTAAAGATTTTAGAATTTAATACTTTTTAGATCTTCTTTATATAAATTCAGTTATATTTTATTGAACAAAATATTTTTGTATCTCATCTTTAGAAGGTAATTTTTTACCTTTTAAAATCAATTCTTCAAAATCAATTTCATATTCTTTTTCCATTTCAGTTTTACCATATGTAACTATAATATCTCCAGCTAATTTTTTATCTAAATCTGATGCATCTTTTTGAAGTAAACACAATGGTCCAGAGGCATCTAATATTCTACCTTTTAAATATTTAGCACTTGAGGTAGATTTTAATTTTTCATTATCCTCTTGGTTTCTACCAATAATAAGTTTAGCACCATCAGGCATCCTTAAATGTCGTCCAGCTTTTAGTGTATTTATATCTTCTACCTCTAGTTTATCATTTGCAATAAAATCACGAAGTTTATTTGAAAATTGTATCTCAGTAAGTAAACATCCACCTGCTGGCGGTTCAAAATCTTCTAAACCAATCTCTTTAGCTAATTCAAGTTGTCTATTTCTACTACGGCCTGATATATCTAAAAGCCTATCTCTATCTATCCAACCTTCAATTTCAGGCTTAGTTACAGGGAGAAGTTTAGCACAAAGTGGTCTTACAATTAAATCATCCACTTCACTTAATTTTTTAACATTTTGAAGTGCTTCTTTATTTTGACTCATTGGTCGCTGGCCTACTACTTCTCCACTAATCATAAATGAAGCATCATATTTTTTAAGTAATTGTGCCGTATATCTAAACATAAAACCATGACAATCAATACAAGGATTGAAGTTTTTTCCATATCCATATTTAGGGTCAAAAAGCACCTCATCTAAAAATTCATTTCTCAAATCTAAGATTTCTAATTTAACACCAATTTGTTCACACATACTTTTCATATGTTCTAATCTATCATTAGTAGATCCAAACCCTGTATGGATGTTTACAGCAACCACCTCAATCCCTTGATCTACAACCAATTTCATAGCTAAAACAGAGTCTAACCCTCCACTAAATAATGCTAATGCTCTCATATCAATTCCATCCTATACTTTCTTTTTATTTAAATAATTTTTGTGGGTCTAAATATTTATTATCCCTTGTCACTTGAAATACTAAAGTATCTTTAACTCTACCTACAACATAACCTTTTTTTATCCATTGACCAACTTTTAATGTTTTTGGAATATTACTAAGTTGTGAATATATTGTATGTAAATTATTTCTATGTTTTACAATCACAACATTTCCAAGTTCACCTGCATCGTGTTTTGCATAAACAACTTTCCCTTTAATTATATTGTACACTTTAGCATTTTGTTGTTTAGATTTTAAAGAGATAGATTCATTAAATAGTTCTATTTTATATACTGGATCATAAAACTTACCAAATTTTTTAATTACTTTATATGACTTTAATGGAGATATTGTTTTATTTCCCTTATAAGAAGATATCTTTATCCCTTTAGATGTAGAAC
>DAOVXU010000110.1 GCA_030635995.1 Arcobacter sp.
CATTATATCCATAACAGGTTTTGTTTCAAACATTGGATCAATTACTTTATTTCTAGTTGCAACTGCGGGTTCAACTCCACCAAATGTTTTAATTGGATCCGTTCTTTCAAGATAAGTACATTCAGGAAGTACAATATCTGAATATATAACTGTATCACTTGGCATAGTATCAATAGTTACAACAAGTTCCATTTTTTTAAGCATCTCAGCTGTTTTTTTAGTATTTGGCATATTTTGCATAGGGTTATGTTTATAACAAAACATCCCTCTTACATTGTAAGGCATTTTATTTTCTAAATATCTATTTCTCCAAGCAATCCAAGAACCTCCACCTGATACAACAGCACAGTCATCATATCCAGCTTCACCCTCTTGAACATTTTCTTTTTTTACAACACCTCTAGCTTGAGCTTTTGCATATAATGGTTCAAGACCATCATGTCCAGCAAGTTTAATTCTATCACCAAATATTAATCCACCCTTACAATCAATAGCACCATGTAATCCTTGGAATATTGCCATTGCTCGTCTAAGTTGGAAATCATTTTTAGCAAAAGTTGATCTTCTACCTGGATAATATATAGCTCGTGGCGCTGCAGCAGCAAAATCTCTTGCCATCTCATATATCTCTTCAGATTTAATTCCTGTAATTGGTTCAGCCCATTCAGGTGTATAATTATTTTCTAAAACAGATTTTCTATACTCTTTATATCCCTTGAAATGTTTTTTAATGTAAGATTTATCTTCTAATTCTTCATTTAAAGTTACATATGTCAAAGCTAATACAAGTGCTAAATCAGTTCCAGGTTTAATTGCATACCATTTATCTGCTTTTGCAGAAGTATTTGTAAATCTAGGATCGATACAAATAAGTTTTGCTCCTCGCCCTTTTGTTCTTTTAAATACATCCATAGTATCTGGAGTTACAATAGCTTCAGCTCTATTTGCACCAGCCATTATAATATAATCAGCATTTTCTAAATCAGATTGAGGATAAGCACCAAGTGTTACACCATATCCAGCAGCTACTGTTTGTAAACAAATAGAAGCATGATTTAGCCAGTTTGCAGAACCAAATGCTTGGAAAAATTGTTTAAAAGTATGTTCTGCCATACCTTCACCAGCACAAAATAACATTGAAGATCTATTATCTTCCTCTTCATGAAGTATTTGTGAAAGTCCAGGAAATTTATCAGTACCATTAAGAATTGCATTATATGCTTCATCCCAAGTTACTCTTTTAAATTTACCTTCACCTTTTTCACCAATTCTTATCATTGGGTATTTAAGTCTATCTGGATCATACAGAGCTTGAATACCTGCATTTCCTCTAGCACAAAGCATATTTCTTGATTTTGGAAACATTGGATTTGGGTTTAATTTTGTAACAATTCCATTTTCAACTCTAGCTAATGCAGCACATTTATTTACACACATTTCACATAGTGTTGCTACATCATGACCTTTTCCTTGTCCTGTTTTTGTGTTATCATTTGTAACTGAACCTGCAGGTTTGCTTGTTGCATGTCCACTTGACAATAGATTTGTAACACTAGCAGCTGTACCTCCAGCTATACTTAACGCAACAGTTCCTTGAAGAAACTTTCGTCTTGAAACTTCTACTTCCATAAGCATCACTCCTTTATATATCTAATTAAAATAATCCTAAAATAGAGTAGTATCTTAAATACTACTTATAAAAAAATTATAGATTAGTTATTTTAGTAAACTTTTTCTTAGTATTTACTTTAGTGATAGATTATTATAAAAAATTATTATAAAAAGTGTTATTTTGGAATATATATATCAATATCTTCAATTATACCTTTTTCAAAGTTTTTATGACAAGCAAAACAGTTAGCTTTTCTTTTTACTTTTTTAGATTTAAAGATATGTGGTGGTATTTTTGAATGAATATCTTTCCATATTTGTATTTTAGTTATTGATTTTCGTCCTCTTGCTCCATTTAATGATTCCATAACTTTGACAGATATTTCTCTTGTACTTTTATCGGCACTATATCTTCTTAAATAATTAAATATTACAGTTTGGTCGTTTAATAATATTTTATTATCTTCTTTTTTATGAGTAGGTGAAATTTCTTCTCCAAAATGATTTTTCAATCCCTTTTGAATTCTATCCCAAGAGCTATTAGGTAACATAAATGGTGGATATGGTTTATGACAAGTACCACACTCTTTATTATATAGAGGCATATCTGTTTCATAATGAAATTCTTCAAATTTATTAACTACAAAAGGATTATGTCTCCCATCTGTTGCAACAAAAAATGTAAAAGCAGATAAAATAAGAAAAATATAAGTTAAACCACTTTTATAAGTTCCTGGATTAGAATCTTCACCTTTTGTTTTCTTATATCCTGTAATCATAGCAAAAGCCATATTTGTTTTATGATAAAATTGTTCTACAAATACACCTGATATATGAATAATAACCCAAATAAGTAAAGTGTATGATAAATAGATGTGAATATCTAGTAAGATATTAGAATACATATAGTAATTATTATTTAAAAATCCTAAATAACCATTACCTTCTTGAATACCATATATTAAGGAACCAGTAATTGCTATAATTGAACCACAACCTAATACAATAAGAGTGTACCAACTTGAAGCAGGATTATGACCTGCAGGTATCTCTCTATATCTAGTTTCTATTTTGTCTTTAAAATATTTTTTTAATTGAGGAAGACTTAATTTAAAAGTATTAAATGTAGCATATTTAGGACCAATAAATCCCCATATAATTCTATAAACAAGCATAACACCAAATGTAATACCAACAGCAACATGCAAATTTAATAGATTTTCATATAAAGAAAGAATAAAGGCAAAAGTAAAAGTTAAAGCAATTAACCAATGTATTACTCTAGTATAAAATGGCCAAACATAAACATAACCTTGCTTTTTATTCAATTAAATCCCCTATATAAAAGGTAGATACGATTTATCCACCTTGTTTTAACTTATGATATTTTATTTATTTTTAATTAAATAAGATAAAAATTCTGCCATAGAATTAATATCATAATCATAACCTTTTTCAATAAGTTTTTGCATATTATGTTCCATGATTTCATGATCAGTTCCACCTGATTGTCCACTAGTACCACCATTTTTAACATCATATAGGTCTTGAGCCATCTCACCAGCTGTTCTATCATTTAATGCAGGTGTTTTTTTCAATGGATTACCTTCACCAAATTTACCATGACATTTAATACAAGATTTTTCATAAACTTGTACTGTAGTATATTGATATGTTATCTCTTCTACTGGAGCAACTTTATCTCCACAACCTGTTAATGCTAACATTGCTATTGTTGAGGCTGCGATTGTTGTAATTGTATTTTTTATCATTTGTTTTTCCTATAATCTTTTTTAATTTTTTGTTATGCTTTTCCAGATAACATTCCGTAAATTGTCATCGGTTTTAATAAATAAACTTTTAATAACCACCAAATATATCTCTCTTGTGTTGGATCAAGAGGAACCATTGGAACAGGTTTATTTGTCCAGTTAAATTCAGCTAACATAACAGTTCCTATATTTGTAATAAGTGGACATACTGTATAACCTGCATACTCTTTATTTGATTTAGGTATTTTACCTGTTTCCATAACTGAAATTAAATTGTTAACTACTATTTTATATTGTTTTCTAACAGATCCACCAGTTTTTCCCATAGGAATAGCAGCAATATCACCAAGAGCAAATACATTTTTATATTTTACATGTTGTAGAGTTTCTTTTTTAACTGGAACCCAACCTCTTCCTGAACCTAATTTTGAGTTACCAATTTCATCTGGTGCTTTCATAGGTGGTGTGATATGAATAAAATCATAAGGAATTTGAACATCTTCACTCATTAACTCAACTCCATACTCTTCTAAATCTTCATCCCAAGCACCTTTTCTGTCCAGTGATGATTAAATGTAGCAATTTTATTTTTTCCATCAATAGCGATAAGATTATGTTTATAACTATGTTTGAAATCTCTTACTTTAAATTGTTCTGATAGTGCGTTATGGTATTCTTTAACACCAAACATATTACCACCATTTGGATAAAAATGCATCTCAACATTGTCTCTTACCCCAGCTTCTTCAAGTCTTGAATTTGCAAGAAACATAATTTTTTTAGGAGCTCCACCACATTTGATTGGTGTATTTGGATGAGTAAATAAAGCTTTTAGTTTCTTACCACTTTTTGCATCAGCAGCAAGTTTTTGAATATGTGTCCAAGTCGCTTCTGATCCATCTGCACTAAAAATAGAACAAGCACCTACTGAATCTAAAAT
Source organism: Arcobacter sp. (assembly GCA_030635995.1). Lineage (GTDB taxonomy): Bacteria > Campylobacterota > Campylobacteria > Campylobacterales > Arcobacteraceae > CAIJNA01. The sequence continues at coordinate 4,324 of DAOVXU010000110.1, forward strand.
AGATACAAGTTTTTTATTATCTCCTGATGAATATGCTTCACCAGCTTCTTCTAAACCTTTAATTGCACCATAGTTAAGTGTAACACCAGCTGCAATAATTAAATAATCATAAGAAACTTTTGTCCCTTTATCAGTTGTAACAGTGTTATTATCAGGGTCAAATTTTATAGCTTTTTCTTTTATAACCTTTACACCATCTGGTGTAAACTCATCTCTTTTATAAACTATATCAGATTTTGGCCAAATACCTCCACCAACTAAAGTTTGCCCTGGCTGGTAAGACACAGATTCAGCTTCTGGTTCAATTACAGTTATATCTGGATTAGATAAATTACTCGTAAGTCTAGCAGCTGTACTCATACCAGCTAATCCACCACCAATAATTAATATCTTACCTTTTGCATCACTTGCCTTTAAAGTAGTTGCTGCTTCAACTTCAGTTCCACCTGCAAGAAATGCAGCTCCACCTAGTCCCATCATCTTCATAGCATCTCTTCTTGAAATACCTTGTTCTTTAAGAATAGAATCTAATTGTTCTAAATCTTTTTTAATATTTCTATTTTTAATCATAATTTTCCCTTATCAAATATTCTGAAAAAGTTTAGCAGATATATTATAAACTCTTACTTAAATTTACAAATTATTTTTTTATAATTAACATAAGTTAATACTATATAACAAGCCAAAAAGCTTACTGTATAGTCTATAGTGGAAATTTGACTAATGGTCATATTTGTCTTTAGTATAAGAAATAATAATATTACTATATATTATATAATCAATAATATATTTATTCCTATTTATGTAGATATTGGGTTGCTTATATAATAAATATTTTGCATAAACTAATTTTAAGCTAAAATTGAATATAATCCGAATCCGTTTCTATAACCAAAGGAAGTTTTTTCAAGATTTATTTATAAATTTTTGTAAAGAGTTGGTGATATAGTATCTTTAATATATAAAGATATTGGGATTTAAATTGATGATATAACTTAATTAAAAGTTGTGTAGGTTTATTTCACCATATAAAGCGGTAATATTTTTGAAGGATATACTCATGAAAGTAAGAGCTTCTGTGAAAAAAATGTGTGACAAGTGTAAAATTGTCAAAAGAAGAGGAATCGTTAGAGTGATCTGCGAAATAAAAAAACATAAACAAAGACAAGGATAAGCCATGGCAAGAATTGCTGGTACAGACTTACCAAACAAGAAAAGAATGGAGTATGCATTAACTTATGTTTTTGGTATAGGTTTACATACATCAAGATTAATCTTAACAGCTGTTGGAATTGATTTTAATAAAAGAGCTCATGAACTTACTGAAGATGAAGCTGCTGCTATTAGACAAGAGATTCAAGCAAACTATGTTGTTGAAGGTGATTTAAGAAAAAAAGTTGCTATGGATATTAAATCTTTAATGGATTTAGGATCTTATAGAGGTTTAAGACACAGAAGAGGTTTACCATGTAGAGGGCAAAAGACTAAGACTAATGCTCGAACAAGAAAAGGTAAAAAGAAAACTGTTGGCGCAGCGGCTAAGTAAGGATAACTAGATGGCAAAAAGAAAAGTAACTAGAAAAAAAGTTGTAAAAAAGAACATTGCTGATGGTATTGTTCATATTGCAGCTACTTTTAATAACACAATGGTAACAGTGACTGATAATGCAGGAAATGCAATTTCATGGTCAAGTGCTGGTAACTTGGGTTTTAGAGGAAG
>DAOVXU010000171.1 GCA_030635995.1 Arcobacter sp.
ACCTGCTTTTTCACCAAAAATTGCTCTTAACAATCTCTCTTCTGGAGTTGGTTTAATCTCACCTTTTGGTGTAACTTTTCCAACCATAATCATACCAGGTCTAAGAAAAGTTCCAACCTTAACAATACCAGAATCATCTAAATGATCAATTGATTCAGATTTTACACCTGGAAGATCTTTTGTTATCTCTTCGTTACCATGCTTAAGTTCTCTAGCTTCAACTTCTTTTTCATAAATATGTACAGATGTAAAAGCATCCTCTTTTATAAGTTTTTGAGATAAAATAATCGCATCTTCATAGTTGTAACCATTCCAAGGCATAAATGCAACAGTCGCATTAATACCAATAGCTAACTCACCTTTATCCATAGATGGACCATCAGCAATAACTTCACCTTTTTGAACAGTTTGACCCTCTTGAACTAAGTTTCTTTGACCAAATGATGTATTATTATTTGTTCTTTGATTTTTACTTAATAGATATTGATCAATAAATGGACCATTTTCATCTTCACCTTTAATATAAAGATTTTTAGAATCAGCTTTTTCAATTGTACCACTTCTATCAGCTTTAATTACAGACCAAGAATCTCTAGCAATAGTTTTTTCTAAACCAGTTCCAACAATTGGAGCTTGTGGCTTAAGTAATGGAACAGCTTGTCTCATCATATTTGAACCCATTAATGCTCTATTTGCATCATCATGTTCTAAAAATGGAATAAGTGAAGCAGCAACACCCATAACCATTTGAGATGAGATATCAATAAGTTGAACTTTTGATGATTCAACCATCATAATCTCACCATCAATTCTACCCTCTATTAAAGATTCTGCAATTTTACCATTTTTGTCTAATACCGTTGAACCTGGTGCAATTGTTTTACCCTCTTCTTGAGTTGCAGTATAATATTCAATCTCATCAGTTACAAAACCATCAATAACTTTTTTGTACGGTGTTTCAATAAAACCTAAAGCATTAACTTTTGAATAAGTTGAAAGTGTATTAATAAGACCAATATTTTGACCCTCTGGAGTTTCAACAGGACAAATTCTACCATAATGAGTTGGATGAACATCTCTTACTTCAAATCCAGCTCTCTCTTTTACAAGTCCACCTTCACCAAGTGCAGAAAGTCTTCTTTTATGTGTAACTTCAGATAATGGATTTGTTTGATCCATAAATTGTGAAAGTTGTCCAGATGTAAAAAACTCTGTAACAGTTGATGTAATCATTTTTGACATAATTAAATCATGAGGCATAAGCTCTTCAAGTGTACCACTTAAAGTAGTCATTTTATCTCTAATTGCTTTTTGCATTTTCACTAAACCATTGTGTAACTCATTTGAAAGTAGTTCACCAATTGATCTAATTCTTCTATTTCCTAAGTGATCTCTATCATCAATATGACCATGACCTGATTTAACTTTTATAAGATATTGGATTGTTTTAATAATATCTTCATGTGTTAAAATAGTTACATATTCAGGAACTTTTACACCAAGTTTATGATTCATCTTCATTCTACCAACTTTAGTTAAATCATATCTTTCTGGATCAAAAAATAATTTTCTAACAAACTCTTTAGCAGCTTCAGCAGTTACAGGTTCACCTGGTCTCATAACTTTATAAATTCTTATTGCACAAAGATCATTTTCATCATCAATTTGTTCAGTTTGTTTTAATAATTTAATAGATTCAGCATCAATTTTAAAAGCACTAATAATAGAATCATCTATTCCATCAGCTAAATCATTTGCAATATCAATCTCTTTAAATCCTAAATCAAGTAATTTTTTAAGTTTAATATCATCAAGCTGAGTTAAAGAATCAAATAATATTTCACCACTTTCAGGATCATATATAGTATTTGATATATGTCTTTCCATCAATAATTCTACAGGATACTCTACAAATTTTAAACCACCTTCAGCTAAAGCTTTTGCTTTTCTTTCAGTTAATCTTTTTCCACTAGCAATTATAACATTACCTTTTTCATCAATAAGATCAAATTCAACTCTACCTGTAAAATTTTCAGGTTTAAATGCTTGTAAAAATTTATTATTTTTAACTTTAATATTTATAATTGGATAGAACAATTTAATAATATCATCTTTAGAATACCCAAGAGCTCTTAAAAGTATAGTTACAGGAACTTTTCTTCTTTTATTAATTCTTACATAAAGTACATCTTTAGCATCATATTCAAAATAGATCCAAGAACCTCTATTAGGTATGATTTGACCTGTATAGATTAGTTTATTTACAACTGTACTTGCTTCTTCCTCTTTAAATATAACACCAGGTGCTCTGTGTAACTGATTTACAACAACTCTCTCTACACCATTTACAACAAATGATGTTCTATGAGTCATAAGTGGTATTTCTCTTATGAAAATAGACTGTTCTTTTATATCTCTTACACCAATTTTTTCACCAGTTTTTTCATCTAAATCCCATAATGTTAATCTAACATTAATTTTTAATGGAATTGAATAAGTCAATCCTCTAACCATCGCTTCACTAACATTATACTTTGGTTTACCAACTTCACTCTTGATATAATCCAAAGTAAATCTATTTTGATTATCATGAATTGGAAAGATTGATTTAAATACTTTTTCAATACCAGCTTCACTTCTATCCTCTTCACCAACCATTAAAAAGTTTTTATAACTATTTTGTTGTAATTTTAGAAGATTTGGAATCTCAATATTTTGTGGATTTTTAGCAAAATCTACACGTAGTCTATTACCAGATTTTAATGAATTTAACATAGATACCTCGTTATTAATAAATTTGAATTGCTTTTTTTTATAGTACTGTAACACCATGTACAGTATTTAAGCTGAAAAAAGCACTCTTTAGTTTCCACTTAATAGAAACTAAAGAATGCTATACTTTTAAATCGACTAATGCCTCGCACAAAGCGAAGCATTAAATCATTAAATTAGAAAGTTAAAATTATTTAACTTCTACAGTTGCACCAGCAGCTTCTAATTCAGTTTTTGCAGCTTCTGCATCTTCTTTAGAACATGCTTCTTTAACTACAGCTCCAGCTTCTTCAGCCATACCTTTTGCTTCTTTAAGACCTAAACCAGTAAGTCCTCTAATAGCTTTAATTACATTGATTTTTTTAGCTCCGTGATCTTTTAAGATTACATTAAATTCTGTTTGCTCTTCAGCAGCTTCAGCAGCTCCACCAGCAGCTCCAGCTACTGCAACAGGTTGTGCCGAAACACCAAATTTTTCTTCAAATTCTTTCACTAACTCTGAAAGTTCTAATACACTTAAACCAGAGATAAATTCTAATACATCTTCTTTAGAGATTGCCATTTTATTTTCCTTATTATATTCATATAATTTTATTTTAAATTAATTCTAAATGCTTAATTAAACATTCAAAATTAAAAATTTAGCATTAATTATGCTGCCTCTTCTTCTTTTTTCTTTCTAAGTGCATCAAGCCCAATAGTAAAGTTAGCAACAGGTGCCATCCATGTAGCAGCAAGCATACCAAGAAGTTCTTCTCTACCTGGTAATTTAGCAAATGCGTTAATAGTAGCAAGATCTGCAACTTCACCTTCGATAATACCAGTATTGATTACAAAAGTTTCTTTATTTGCTGTAGCAAATTTATCTGCAACTTTACAAGCCGCAACTTGATTTTCAGCCCAAATAAAGATATTTTCTTCATTTAATTCCAATGCAGGTAACTCAGAATTTTCTAATGCTTTAGATACTAATTTATTTTTAGCAACTTTAACATTAACATCTAATTCTGCAGCAGCTAGTCTTAACGATTCTAAATTTTTATGTGTAGAACCTTTATATCTAGCAACAACAATTGCACCAGCAGTTTTAAATTCATTTGAAAGAAATTCAATAATTTCATTTTTATTTTCTCTAGTC
>DAOVXU010000160.1 GCA_030635995.1 Arcobacter sp.
AATACAAAGCGGTTAAAAACTGTTAAAACAAAAGCGATAATTAGAGATAAAAAGATTGTTAAAATATCTCAAGGTGCTATGAAAAGTTCAGCTAAAAAGATAGCCAAAATACTAAAAAAGAAGTAATTCAATGATAGAAAAAGATACGAAATATTGGTATATCTTTAGATCATATTGTTTTGCTTTAAAAATAATATTTATTATCTTAAATAAAACTACACAGTATATTAGTTTTATATCTATCACTTTTTTTATCACTTTTTTCTTAATCATAAAACAAGGACTATTTCTATACGAAGATATTTTTATAAACTCTCTAAAAGGTTTATATCCAGAATTTATCACTAGCTCTTCATCTTTATCTAAAACAATCCAAGCTAAGTATCCTATTGAACAATTAAAAATTAAAAAAGAAATTTTTGTTCATAGTGAAGAGGTTGAATTTAGTTATGATTCTAAAGATGATATAACAAAATTTATGAATGTAAGAACATATGATGATCAATATAAACATAAACTTTTTAGTACATTAAAGATTCTAAATAAGTGTCAAGAAACACCTAATACCCTATGGATAAGTTCAAGATTATTTGAAAATATGGCTCAAGATTCTACATTTGACAAAAAAAGTATCTTTTTTAAAGATGAAGATGATAACTACAACAGATATCAAATATGTCAGTTCAATCTTGACAATAATGAAAAATGGCTTCTAGTATCTTCACAAACAGCAAAAAATATTGCGTATATGCCTTTTACCAAATATGTTGTTTATACGAATGACAAAAAGATAAAAGAGCAATTATATACACAAAAAGATTTAAATAACTGGAAAAAATATATAGATTATGATGATTTAGGTGTATTCTTATTAGCATCAGAAGTTTCAAATACCTTCCTTACAACATTTTTTATATTTTTGATATCATTTATGATTATTGCTTTTTCATCACTAGCAAAAGAGTTTGAATCTTCTGTATTTTTAACAAAACTTTATGGATTGAATATATATAGAACTATTGTATTATATACTTTCTTTTTTATCCTTTATACTTTTGCTATCTCTATTTTTGTATATTTTGAATATTTTATTATAACTTATCTAATCAATATAGTTTCTGGATTTTTAATATCTTTTGATGGTTCACTATTTATAACTATCTTACAAATTTTAGTTGCAATTGGATTTACTGTATCCCTATTTATATCTATAAAATACCATAGGTTACCACTATGACAAAATTAGGTGTAATATTATTTATCATAAAACAAAGAGTTCCAAATATATTGTTAGTATCAATTATGTTTTCATCTTTAATAGTTATTTTTATGGTTGGTATTGGTATCAAAAATATTTTTTATGATTATGTAAGATCAGATTATGGAAATATACCTGACTTAAAAATAAAGATAAATAATCTATCTGATAAAAATACAGATAGTCTAATATCTGATATCCGTGAGAAATTTAGTGATAAACCTATTGATATATTAACTGGATATGAAGCTATCCAACAAGTATCAATAATTGATAGTGAAGATCTATTACTTACTAGTGGATTATCTCTATTTGTTAAAGGATTAAGGTTTTCAAACAAAATAAAACTCTCAATAGACAATAAAATAGTCTCTTTAAGTATAGCAGATATATCATATCAAGATGATCTATATATAAAATTCAATCTAAATAACTTAGTAATTAAAGATATAAATAGTATAAAAATTATTGTTAAAGATGAACTAATTGAATATGGTTTTTGTAAAAGCATAAATATAGAGGACAATATCTTAACAATTCAAGCAAATCAATGTAAAAATATAATAGATACTCTACTAGAAAAACTTGAAAAGGATAAAGCAGAAAAATTAAAAGTTGAAATTGATGGTGTGGTTTTTAATGCTAATATAAACTATGTAGATAGCTACTATAAATCTATTGTTATAAAAAACAATAATATAAGAAATATAAAAAAAATATCTTTAGCATACCAAGATATAGAGATAGACAATAGTATGATTGAGAGTACAGAGCTAGCTGATGATGAATTGATAATTAATTTTACCCAAGATAATAGTATGATAAAAAATTATAAAATATTTTTATCTAAAATATTAAAAGAATTTATCAATTATCATAGAATGATATTAAAACTAAAACTGCACTCTTTTGAAAATGATGATATTGATGATAAACAAGATAAACAAATGGTATATCTAAATGAATTAACAGATTTAACAGATTTAATATTTACAAAAGATATTGGAAATCTAGCTATATCTTCTACATTTTTAGCTCAAGATTTAAATAACTTTGGTATTTTAGATGATTTTACTATTAAAACCGATGAGTATGAATATACTGTAAATATAAGAAGTACAATTGAATACAATCCAGAAGTAGGATATGATAAAAATATTCTAATAGTAAACCAAAATATTTTAGAAGAAAATCTAAATTTAAAAGATAAAAATAACTATATAGATATATATAGTGAGATTTTTCAAAATAAAAGTGATATTGAAACATTGGGAAGAATTGTATCTAAATATGATAAATCTTTTAAAATATTATCACAAGAGGATATTATACCATCAATAAAACCAAAAAAATTACTATTTAGTACATCTATAATTTCAATATCTATTTTTATATTAAGTATATTATTTATTGCTATGTATATTGTATTATTACAGTTTTATTCAAACTTCAATTCTGAGTTATCATTACTTAAGCTTTATGGTTCTAAGATACCGTATCAAGCGTTTATAAACTTTACTAGCTTTCTTATATCTGCTGTATTAAACTATATCTTTATGTTACAACAAGAAGCTATTATAAATAAGATTATGTTGAAATACTTTTTTATAAATTATGAAATTAGTATTGTAGATTATTTCATATCAATATCTATTTTATTTGTATATGTTATAATAGTATATCTATTAGAATACAAACAAATAAAAAAATTAAATTTAATAAAAGGACAATAGATGTCATTAGAGTGTAAAAATATCAGCTTTTCATTTTTTGATCAAGAGACTCAAAAAATGAAACATATACTTGAAGATATGTCTTTTAGTCTAAAAGATAAAGGGCAAATCAAACTTGTATATGGTCATATAGGTGTTGGAAAATCAACACTTATATATATATTGTCTGGTCTTTTAGATGATTTTAAAGGTGAGGTTAGTTGGGATGATTTTAAATTTACAAAATTAACTCATAAAATTGATACATTAAGAAGTATGTATATGAGTATCAATTTTTCAAACTTCTTTTATATAAAAGATATGACGGTTGAAGAAAATATAATTTTTCCTGCAGTTTTCTCTAGAAAAAAACAAAAAGAGATTGATGAAAGACTAGATAAAATTTATCATAGTTTTTATCATATAAATTTAAGTCCAACAGAAACTTTTAGTTTAAAAGATTATAGACATAAAAAAATTGGTACTTTATCAAATGGTCAAAGAGAGATAGTGATGTTAGCTCGTATGCTTATAAGTGATTCAAAATATCTTCTAGCTGATGAGATGCTAAGATCATTTAATACAAATGTTAAAAAACAAATGTTGGAAATATTATTTGATAAATTTAATTTAGGAATAGATAACTCTATGTTACTTATAACTCATGATGATAAAATGCAAGAATATATTAAATATTATTCAAAAGGTAAAGTTGAAGTTAAAACTTATGATTTTAAAAATAAAACACTAGTGGAGAGGGTATAATGAGAAAAAATAGATTAAGTTCATTTAGTAAAAAGATTTTACTAATATTGGCTATGAGTATTCAATTGTTTGCGTATGATTTTATTTTATTAAATAGTACAAGTATAGATGATGAATTTATAATTGATACTATCAATAATCAAATGAAAGATTATTATAACGATGAGGTAAATAAAGTTGTATTTCATGAATTAGATGCAAAAGAAGCAGTTTTAAACTTGATGAAAGATTATGATTATACCGATGATAAACAAATTCAAGAGGAACTAATAGAAGATAATGAAGAGATTGAAGATGATTTAAAACTTATTTTTAATACAAAATATTTTTTAATTGTATCTGAAACTATAGATAGAGAGGGAAGAGCAGAATTAAAAGTAGAATTAAAAGTGGATAATATTA
>DAOVXU010000181.1 GCA_030635995.1 Arcobacter sp.
AGTTTTCTTAGTTTTGCATCTTTTTATAGAATAGGGGGGTATTTAGCTTTAATAGTTGGATTTTTTTATCTTGTAAATAATAATATTTTTGAAGTTGTTGCTTATCTAATAGGGTTTATAATAGTACCAATTTCAGTATTGGTAGCTAGTTTTTTTAAGGTTAAATAAATTTTCATTTAACCTTTTAATATATTCTATAATTTAGAATATATCTCATTTAATTTATCGTATACTTCATCAAAAGTGATATTTTCACAACTATCAAGAGCTGATAACATAGCTACATTGTCTTCACTACCATTCCAAACTTTTATATAAGTTCCCTCTTTGTATCCATTGTCTTGTCTAAATTTATTTAAACAGTTTTTACCAATATAAACTTTTTGTAACTCTTGAAAACTTAATCCAGCTATTTTACAAGTTCTAAAGAACTGTTCTATAAATCTTTCAACACCACTAAAAGCAGGCATATTCTTTGTATCTATAGCTAAAGCTATATAAGATAATTTTTCACTCTCTGTAGTAAGTTGTTTTATCTCAATATTATCTATATTTACAGATTCATAAATACAATGTGTATTTACTAAAGATACAGCTTTTGGTACATTTGTTTCTTGTAAAATATAACTCATAAGAAAATGCCAAATATCTACAAGCTCAATATGGATATTTTCTAAATCTGGTTTAGCAGATATATTTTTCCAATGCTTCCAAGGAGTTGATTCAATAAGTTCAGCAACTTCCATATGGATACACCGAAGCCAATTTATCTCTTTTCCAAATTTATTTATACCAAGTTCCCAGTTTAATCCATTTGTATTGTCATTTAACTCTTTTTGTAATAAAAACATCTCTTCAAGTTTTGAAGGAAAACTTGAGGATTCTTCTAATAATTGGGCTAAAGGTAAACAATCCTCAACTACATTACTTAGTGATATATTCTCTTTTGGTATATTATCCATTTACTCTCTTTTTATATTCTTATAATTTTCAATTATGTTAGCAAAATATCTCTTAAAAAATGACTATATTTAAAATTTATTTCTTCTAAAATTCACTTCAGCAACTTTTAGATATAATCGCACATATAAATTAAGGGGATTTGTTTTTTATGAACATAGAAGTTTCAAATATTGCAAATCTTCCAACTAAACACGGTAATTTTTTAATACAATCTTTTAAAGAGGGTGTTAAAGAGCATTTAGTGATTATGACGGAAGATTTGACAGATACACCAAATACTAGAATACATTCAGAGTGTCTTACTGGAGATGCTATAGGAAGTATTAAGTGTGATTGTCAAGCACAATTAAATTATGCCTTAGAATATATCAATAAACACAGTGGAATGGTGATATACCTTCGCCAAGAGGGTCGTGATATTGGGCTGTTAAATAAAGTAAATGCTTATGCTTTACAAGATAGTGGATTTGATACTGTTGAAGCAAATCATCAATTGGGTTTTGCATCTGATGAAAGAACATATGAGATAGTTGATTTTATTTTTGACTATTATAAAATAGATAAAATTAACTTACTAACAAATAATCCAGATAAATTAAATAAAATAAACGTAGATATTCAAAAAAGGATTCCTGTAATAGTTGGAAAAACATCTCAAAATACAGATTATTTAAAAATCAAAAAAGAAAAAATGGGACATATGATATAGTTTCTTTTTACTATATTGATCATTCAACACTATATTATCAATATGCTATTAAAAGTGAATTCGTAACAAATAGAGAAGTATCATATGATATATGTATAAAAAGTATTTTTAATGATAAAATAATATTGCATTAGATTGATAAAAAAACTGATTTAATACATAAAAACATAATAATAAAAAAATTAACTAAAGAGGTAGGGGTATATTTTGATACTAAATGGTGAATTAATAAGAAAAGCTGTAGTACGAGTTAATGATTGAGTATTTAATATATTTTATTCTTACTGTTGGATTATCAACTATTTTTGCTATAGCTGGATTGGGTTCTGCTGTTGGATTGGTACCATCACTTAATATTGCTGGGTTGTCTTTTGATTTGGCAAGGGCTAGTGGGCTTTTTGTAAATGGTGTTACAACTATTACTACCTCTATTTTAAATCTTAAAAAGAAATTATTTGATATGCAGTTTGTTACCCCTTTAGTGATTAGTTCCTCTATTATGGCTTATATTGGGGCTCAAATATCTTTTATGGTAAATATTGAACTTATAAAAACTATTTTTGCTATTACCCTTATTGTAATTGCTTATATGATTTTATTTTTTAAAAAACCAACAAATACACAAATACAACATAATAAATTTATATTATTATTTGCTGGTGGATTTGGTGGAATGTTTTCTGGATTTTTAGGAATAGGGGGTGGTTCTATAATCTCCCCTATACTTTTACTTTTTGGATATGATGCAAAAAGAATAGCAATAGGGATAACATTTGTGATACCATTTTCTTCTATTGTCGCATTTAGTAGTTATGCAAGTGTTATAGAGCTTGATTATATTCTTTTAAGTATAGTTGGAATTGGAGCATTTATAGGTGGGATGATTGGGAATTATATATTACATTTTAAAGTTTCATCATCTACAATTAAAAAGATATTAGCAGTTGCTTTATATATAATAGCAATAAAAATGTTAGTTGGATAAAATAAATAAAGGATAAAAATGATATTTGATTTAAGTGATAAAGAGATAAATGATAAATATAAGTTAATGGCTCAAACTATTATACCAAGACCGATTGCTTGGGTAGTTACTGAAGATGATGGTGTAGTTAATATTGCACCATTTAGTTATTTTATAGGGTTATCTTCAAATCCTGCAACAGTTTTAGTTTCTGTTGGGCATAAAGCAAATGGATTGCCAAAAGATACATTGGCAAATATAAGAAAAAATAAAAAATGTACTATATGTATGGTTGATGAATCAAATTTGGACAAGATGCACTTTAGTTCTAAGGAATTGGATAAAGATATTAGTGAATCTGAACTTTTCAATATTAAAACAAAAATAATATTTAATGAATTTCCTCCTGTAGTTGAAAATATCCCTTGTGCATATTTTTGTACCTTTAATCAAGAGATTGATTTAGGTGGTGGTTCAACTATCCCATTAATTTTAAATGTAGAGCAAATTTATGTAAAAGATGAAAATATTACAAATAAAGAGAGATTAACAATAGAGTTTAATCCAGTAGCCAGAATAGGTAAAAGTTATGCTTTTTTAGGAGATGATATTGTTCCTCCTTTAATTCCATAATTTAAGATTATAATAAACATAACTTTACATTAGTTATGCTAAAATACTAAAAATTAAAAGGTAGAAAATTGAAAAAAACAATATTTATGGAAAAATATCCAGTATACACATTAGAGATACAAAAAGATGAAACAACATATACAAAAGTTGTAGAGATACTAGCACATCTTAAAGCTTTAGTAGATGCCCATAAAATAGCAGCTTATATCGCTACATTTGATCACTACTCACATACTACAGCATTAAATGGAGATATTAATCCAACTATTAAAGATGCAGTTATCCTTCATTTGTAGCCGACGCCTTATCCGTAACGAGCCAGGAGGAGGTCAATAACAGTGTCTACTATTTACACTTATATGAACCGTGCCCTTACAGGGGAGGAAAAGCCTGAAAACAAGCATGATATG
>DAOVXU010000025.1 GCA_030635995.1 Arcobacter sp.
GCTATTGGTAAAAGTCGTGCTAGTGGTGGTATGGTTGGAAATGATGAGAGGGAACAAAGCTTAAATCAATTGCTTGCAGAGATGGATGGATTTTCAACAGATGGTGCTCCTGTAATTGTTCTTGCTGCTACAAATAGACCAGAAGTATTAGATCCTGCATTATTAAGACCAGGTAGATTTGATAGACAAGTTTTAGTAGATAAGCCAGATTTAGAAGGGCGAATTGAGATATTAAATGTACATATAAAAGGTGTAAAAATAGCTAAAGATGTCGATTTAAGAGATGTAGCTGTTATGACAGCAGGACTTGCAGGTGCTGATTTAGCAAATGTTATAAATGAGGCAGCACTGTTAGCAGGTCGTGGAAATGAAACAGAGGTTGATAATGCACATTTTAAGGAAGCAGTAGAAAGACAAATAGCTGGACTTGAAAAGAAAAGTAGAAGAATATCTCCAAAAGAGAGAGAGATAGTAGCATATCATGAATCTGGTCATGCACTTATGGCGGAAGTAACTAAGGGAGCAAAAAAAGTAAGTAAAGTTTCAATTGTACCTCGTGGTTTAGCTGCTCTTGGATATACATTAAATACACCAGAAGAGAATAAATATCTTATGCAAAAGCATGAATTGATGGCTGAAGTTGATGTTTTATTAGGTGGACGAGCTGCTGAAGAGGTATTTATAGGTGAGATTAGTACGGGTGCAGGAAATGACTTAGAAAGAGCAACTGAAATTATTAAATCTATGGCAAGTATTTATGGTATGAGTGATGTAGCAGGGCTTATGGTTCTTTCTAGACAAACAAATCAGTTTTTAGGTGGTGGACAAACTTCTAAAGATTATAGTGATAAATTGGCAAATGAACTTGATGAACATATTAAAAATACTTTAAATACCAGATATAATCATGTTTTAGAAACATTAAAAGATCATAAAGAAGCTATTGAAACAATGACAGCTGAATTACTTGAGTTGGAAGTTATAACAGGAAAAAGAGTTCAAGAGGTGATAATAGCATCTGGAAAAGAGATATATACAGATGGAGGATTACATCAAGATGCACAATCAGAATAATCAAATAATTTTAAAAGAGGGATTTAACTCTATTGCTATTGTATTTGTAGTTTCTCTTTTTTTATTAATATTTGTATCTGATTTTTTAGGAAATTTAGGGTTTTTAATAACTTTTGTATTGTTATTTATATATAGAAATCCAAGTAGAAATAGTTATATAACTCATAATGATATTATATCTCCAGTAGATGGTAGAGTATCTGCAATAGATATAACTCATAATAAATATAAAATATATATTGATGTAAGTTTATGTGATACACATATATTAAGAGCACCTATATCTTCAAAATTTAAAGTAAAATCAAAAATAAATGGACTTAATTTAAATAGTTCAACTTTTAAAGCTAAAATTTTAAATACTCAAGCTGTATTAAAATTTGATGATATTAAAGTTAAATTAGTTAGTGGTGTATGTAATAGTGATATTATTTTATATAAATATAATAAAGTAAAAGTATCTCAAGATATTGGTCTGTTTTTAAATGGAGTAGTAATAGTTGAAATACCAAGAGAAAAAGAGTTGAAAATATCTATAAATGATAAAGTTTATTCTGGAATTACACCTTTAGTATAAAAATAAATAACATTAATTAATTTAATTGCTTAATATTATGTTTTTTATGTTATACTATTGGAATTATGATTATTAGATTTGCATATTTATATGTTTGTTTGGTAGGATAACAATTTAAAGGAAGAAAAAACATGCAAATATATGTTGGAAATATGTCTTACGGGACAACAGAAAGTACAATCGAAGAACTATTTAGTGAATTTGGTGAAGTTGGTTCAGTAAAATTAATCACAGATAGAGAAACTGGTAGAGCTAAAGGTTTTGGTTTTGTTACTATGAATGATGATGCAGCTGCTAATAAAGCAATTGAAGAATTAAATGGTAAAGAATATGATGGTAGAACTTTAAGAATTAATGAAGCTAAGCCAAGAGAAGAAAGACCAAGAAGAGAATTTAACAACAGATATTAATCTTTTCTTTTTAATATTGGGATTCTCCCAATATTATTAACTATCTCTAAAGTATGATTTTACTTTTAAAATAATAAATCAAAATCAAAATACTTTTATAATACAATATACAAATTAAAATCAATAATACAATAATGCAAATTATTCTAGGAAAAAATATGCAAAATCAATTTAAAACATTATCATTAGGTCAAAATATGATAGACAATCTTAGTAGATTGGGCTACAATAAAATGACACCAATACAAGAACAATCATTACCTTTAACACTTGAAGGGAAAGATATAATAGCACAGGCACAAACAGGAAGTGGAAAAACGGTTGCATTTTCACTTGCTATTTTAAATAAATTAAAAATAGAAAATTTTGCAATACAATCTTTAGTTTTATGTCCTACAAGAGAATTAGCAAATCAAGTTGCTTCTGAGATGAAAAAGTTAGCTAAATTTAAACATAATATAAAAATAACAACTTTATGTGGTGGTGTACCTTATAAACCTCAAGTACATTCACTTTCTCATCAAGCACATATTATTGTAGGTACTCCAGGTAGAGTATTAAAACATCTAAGTGAAGATACTTTTACGACTGAAAATATCAATACATTAGTTCTTGATGAAGCTGATAGAATGCTTGATATGGGATTTAATGAAGATATAAATAAAATAATAGATTTTTTACCAAAGAGAAGACAAACATTACTTTTTTCAGCAACTTATCCTTCAAATATCCAAACACTTGCAAAAAATATTTTAATAGACCCAATAGAGATAAAAATAGAATCTGAACACTCTTCTAATATTATAGAGCAAATATTTTATGAGAGTGAAATATCAAGTAAAAAAGATACTATTTTAAAATTATTAAGTGAATATAATCCTGAAACTACAATAATATTTTGTAATACAAAAATAGCTTGTGATAATCTTGCTGATGAATTGGAAGATGATGGTATAGAAACATTAGTTTTACATAGTGATTTGGAGCAAAGAGATAGAAGTGAAACTTTAATATTATTTGCAAATAAAAGTTATCCTGTTTTAATAGCAACTGATGTTGCATCAAGAGGGCTAGATATTGATGATATAAATTTAGTGATTAATTATAATTTACCATTTGATAATGAAGTGTATACCCATAGAATTGGTAGAACGGCAAGAGCTGGTAAAAGTGGAAGAGCTATATCACTTGTAGATGATGGTGATATTGAGAGATTTGATGAACTGAATTATGAAAATAATTATAAATTAATTCAATCAAATAATTTAACTTTATCAAATAATTTTAAATTAAAATCAAAATATAAAACATTATTTATAAATAGTGGAAAGAAAAATAAAATGAGAGCAGGTGATATTTTAGGTGCATTAACTGCTGGAATTGGTTTAAATAAAAATGATATTGGAAAAATTGATATTTTAGAATTTTCATCTTATGTAGCAATAGATGCCAATATTATAACAAAAGCACATCAAGAGTTACAAAATTCTCGTATAAAAGGTAAGTACTTTAAAGTTTATATAATGTAATACTTAGTAGAATAATAAAAAGTAGTAAAAAATAATAAAAAGGTAGTTATATGTTTGGATTAGCTTCGCAGCAAGATTTACAAGTTATGGATAAATTCTTTAGTGAATTTCTTGAGCTTGTGTCAAATAAAAGAAATAAGTTTACATTTAATGGTAAATCGGGAAATACTAATGTTGATAGAATATTATCATCTTGGATGGAAAAAGTAACTAATGTAGAATCTATGATGAAAGATGATATGAAAGTTATGGGTGAAGTTGTACTTACTATGGATAAAATTGAGCAGGGTAACTTTGGATGTCATATTAGATCAAGTTCTGTAAATCCTATGACTGCTACATTGGTTAAAACTGTTAACAATATGATTGGAGCTAGTTCTGATAATATGGTTCAATTAAGAGAAGCACTTGATTCTTATACAGAGGATGATTTTACTCAAAATATATCTATTGATCCAAGATTAGGATCTGATATGTTGCAGGTTATGAGTAGTGTAAATGTATTGGGTGAAACACTTAGAACTAATGCAAAATTGAATTTAAATAATGGTGAAACATTAAATTCAAATGCAGTAGCTATGAGTGATAGTATGTCAAATGTAGCTAGCAAAGCAAACCAGCAAGCAGCATCTTTAGAAGAAACAGCAGCAGCTGTTGAAGAGATCACAAGTATTACTAGAAATAATGCAGAAAATTCAAATAAGATGGCAAAACTTGGAGAATTGGTTAAAGGTTCAGCAAATCAAGGTCAAGATTTGGCAAATAAAACAGCTACTTCAATGGATGCAATTAATAATGAGGTAACAGCTATTAATGATGCGATATCTGTTATTGATCAAATAGCATTTCAAACAAATATCCTTTCACTAAATGCTGCTGTAGAAGCGGCAACAGCAGGTGAAGCAGGAAAAGGTTTTGCAGTTGTTGCACAAGAGGTTAGAAATCTTGCAAGTAGATCAGCTGAAGCTGCCAATGAAATTAAAGCATTGGTTGAGTCTGCAACAACTAAAGCAAATGAAGGTAAAAAAATATCTTCTGATATGATTAGTGGTTATGAAACATTAAATGGACATATTGGTGAAACAATCCATATTATTGAAGATGTAAGCTCTGCTTCTAAAGAACAGATGCTTGGTATTGAACAAATTAATGATGCTGTTACTATGCTTGATAGGGTAACTCAAGAAAATGCTAGTGAGGCTAACAATGTTTCAAATATAGCATCAGAAGTAAGAAGTATGGCAAATGAGCTTATGTCAGATGCTCAATCTAAAAAATTTTAAAGTTAGGGAGATTATATTATGAATGAAACAGTTTTAGATGAATACGCATTTCTTGTAAGTGAAACAGATGCAAAAGGTATAATATCTTTTGCTAATGATGATTTTTGTAAATTAGCTGGGTATAATCTTAGTGAACTTATTGGTCAGCCACATAGTTGTGTAAGGCATGCTGATATGCCAAAAATTGCATTTAAATCTTTATGGGATACTGTGCAAGCTGGAAATATATGGACAGGATTTGTAAAAAATGCAACTAAAAGTGGTGGATACTATTGGGTATATGCAACAGTTTATCCTTTTGAAACATGTGATGGAAGCAAAGGATACCTTTCTTGTAGAAGAAAACCTTCAAAAAAAGAGATAGAAACTCATGATGCTTTATATAAAGAGTGGAAAAAAAGCGAATAGCGGTTGCTTTAGCAATTTTGATTTATAAAAAAGCTGAATAGAATTTAGATAAAAATATTTTGAAAGTTTCACTTTTAGATTTTTTTTGAGTATAAAAAAAGGGGAGATTACCAAAATAGGTAACCTCCCCTTTAAAGTTTTAAACTTTAAATTATTTAGCTGCTGCCGCTGCTTCTAAAGCTTCTGCATAATCTGGCTCAGAAGTAATTTCTGGAACTAATTGTTTATATGTAACAACACCGTTTGTATCAATTACAAAAATACATCTAGCTGTAACACCTGCTAAAGGTCCGTCTGCTAATAACATTCCGTAAGCATTTGAGAAATCTTTGTTTCTGAAGTCAGAACATACTGCTAAGTTTTCGATACCAGCTGTTGAACAAAATTTTGCTGCTGCAAACGGTAAATCCATAGAAACAGTTTTAACATTAACATTTTCTAATGCTGCTGCATCTGTGTTGAATCTTCTAGTTTCAGCATCACATACTGGTGTATCTAATGAAGGTACTACTACAACTAATTGAACATTTTCTTGTGCTCCACCAACTTGCTCATTTTGAAGCATTGGGTTACAATTTACTACTGTTACGATTGGTGCTTGATCACCTACATTGATCTCATTTCCTGCTAGGTTACATACTGTGTCTTGTTTAAAAGTTACTGTTGACATTTTTTTTCCTTGTGTTTAATTTAATTAGTGTAAGTTTAGTTAAATAAGATAAAATTATTCTTAATCTATTTTTCTAATATTTAAGGCTAATCTAATTTGGTGGTACTTAAGACCATTTAGGATAAAATTAACTATATTAGAAATAAAGGTTATAATATATGAATAAATGTGGTTATGTAAGTGCTATAGGTAGACCAAATGCTGGAAAAAGTTCTCTTTTAAATTGGTTAGTTGGTGAGAAGATTAATATGGTTTCTCCTAAAGCAAATGCTACTAGAAAAAGATCAAATACAATAGTGATGCATGAAGATGATCAAATTATATTTGTAGATACTCCGGGACTTCATAGACAAGAGAAGCTTATCAATAAATTTATGCTGGAAGAAGCGCTTAAGGCTATAGGTGATTGTGATTTAATACTATTTTTAGCACCAGTTACTGATAAAATCATCCATTATGAGAAATTTTTAGAAGAAAATAAGAAAAATAAAAAACATATATTACTTTTAACTAAAACTGATTTTATTACAGCAGATGAAGTAGCTTTAAAAATTAAAGAGTATGAAAAATATTCTGATAAATATATATCAATTATGCCTATATCGATTCAAAAAGGTACAAAACAAAGTGATATATTAAGTGAAGTGGTAAAATATCTTCCCGAATCACCTTATTTATATGATACAGAGATTATGACAACTACACATTTAAGAGAGATTTATAAAGAGTTTATTCGAGAGTCTGTATTTGATAATATTAGTGATGAGATACCTTATGAAGCAGATGTTGTTATAGAAAAAGTGGAAGAGAAACCAAAAGTAGAGGTTATCAAAGCTACAATAATTGTAGAAAAATCTACCCAAAAAGGGATGATAATTGGTAAGGGTGGAGAGGCAATTAAACGAATAGGTCTAAATGCTAGAAAAAAAATAGAACCTTTAATAGGTAAAAAAGTTTATCTTGAACTATTTGTTTCTGTTAAAAAAGGTTGGAGTAAAAATAAAGCTTCACTTAAAGAAATGGGATATGATTTCGAATGATAATTTAATATTATCTAACAATATAAAGAATTTATCTGTAATTGTTACAGATGAAATTTCCCCCAAATATCTCAAGGAATTTATTCAAACTTCTATTGAGATAGAAAATTTGACTTTAAATTTACAAAGTAAAGTTTTTGTATCTTTTATATCAGAGATAAATAGTTACGAAATATATCTATTTGACTCTTTAGTAAAATCTCCTCTAAATATCTATCAAATTTTTTCAATTTATTATTCTAATAATCAAAATCTATCTATTGATCTATTTATTACAAAAGATTTTTTTGTAGTTTATAAAAATGGTCTATTTTATTTTGCTAAAGAAAATGAAGAGTATTCAAATAATGATATTTTAAATTATATTAGTTTTACTTACAAATTAAAAATAGATAATATTTATAATATAGATGATAAAAAGATAAAAGAGTTAGAGGAAAACCTTTTAGTAAATAATTTATCCTCTTTAGAGTATATGACATTTGAAAAGAGTAATAGCTATAGTTACTTTTTAATTTATATTTTTCTTTTGATATTTTGTTCCTCTTATCTATTTTATATAAAATCTGATAAAAAAATAGATAATAATATGGTATCAAATATAAAACAACTTCAAATATATAAATCAAAATATAAAAATCTTTTAGAACAAAATATGGATAATAGAAGAGTTATAAAAGATTTAATAGAGTTTTTTAACTATCTAAAAGTGTATAAAATATATCTTATTAAAATGGAATATAAGAATAATATAAAAGCGATAATAGTGGCTAATAGTAAAGAACAATTGTATGACTTTTTAGCTGTTTATGATAAAAAAAGTAAAGTGATAAATATTAAAAAAGATGAAAAAATGGGTAATTATATTATGGAGATTCAAGTTGAGATTTAAATATTATTTTCTTAATTTATCACTATTTCAAAAAATTGAATTTTACTTAATACCCCTTTTTATAGTTATTTTTGTTTATCTAAATATTGGGGATATAGTTGTAGAAAAAAATATAAAGAATGAAGATATTATAGTAAAAGAGATAGAAAGTTATCAATTAAAAATAAAAGAGTTAAACTCTGTAAATAAAACAAAAAATACAGATCAAATTCAAATATTAAAACAATATGAATTATTAGCTCAAAATTTAACTATAAATATCACAAATATAAATTTTCAAACTAATAATCTTTATATTGAATTTAATGGTAAATATCTAAATAGTATAGGTTTTTTAAATATTGTTGAGAAGATGAATAAAATTTCATTTTTAAATTTTAGTTATGAAAATAGTATTTTATGTATAAAAGCTGTATTTGATAGTAGAGATTTTAATAATATAAATTTTGATAATATTCAAACAGATAATAGTGTAGCAAATCCATTTATAAAAATAAAAGATAAAAATTCTACAACTATTGATTCTATATCAAAAGCAATAATTGGTGAGTATGTGATACTTAATGGTGTTTGGTATAAAGTAGGGGACAATTATCAAAAATATACTATTTATAAGATATATGATAATTATATAGAGTTAAAATATGGAGATAAAATTACTAAAATGGAGATATTTAAAATATGAAATTAGATAATATAAATGACTATATTATAGATTTTTCACTTGCTATAAATATTGGAAAATCAAAACTTATTGAATATGGTATTTTTCCTATTAAAGAGTTTGGGATATATATTTTAGTTGCAATTATAAATGAACAAATAGATAAATCTAAAATAGAAGAACTTTTTAATAAACCTATAAAGTGTATAAAAATATCTAAAAAAGTATTTGAATTTGAAATAAATTATTTAGAATTTAAATATGAGATATGTAATTTAGCTAAACAATCGATACTTTTAAGTGATGAAAATGATATAAATATATCCTCTATTTTTCTTTTTAGTGATAGTCTTTTAGAGTTTGCAATATTTGTCAAAGCTAGTGATATTCATATAGAAACAACAAAAGATAGTGTAGTTATAAGAATACGAATAGATGGAATTTTAGTGCAATTTTTTAAATTGTGTTATGAGTTATATTATATATTAAGTTCTAGTATCAAACTTTTTACCTCTTTAGATATATCACAAAAGCGTCTTCCTCAAAATGGAAGATTTTCTAAAAATATTTTGGATTTAGATTATGATTTTAGAGTTTCTATTTTACCAACCATTAGTGGGGAATCTATTGTAATAAGAATATTAGATAATCAAAAAGCTTTTATAGGATTAGAAGATATTGGTTTTAGCGATGATGTGTATGCAAAAATTAGTAAAAATATATCATATACACAAGGGATGATTTTAATCACAGGTCCAACAGGAAGTGGAAAAACTACAACTTTGTATTCTATTTTAAATCGTCTTAACCATAATCAGATGAAAATCATAACCTTAGAAGACCCAATTGAATACAATATAGATGGTATTCAGCAAGTAAATATAAATAGTGATATTGGACTTGATTATGAGATAGTTTTAAAAAATATTTTAAGACAAGATCCAGATATTCTTATGATAGGTGAGATTAGAGATAGTAAAACTTTACAAGTTGCTATTCAAGCTTCACTTACGGGACATCTAGTAATTGCTACACTTCATACAAATGATGCAATTAAGACAATTAATAGATTGCTTGATTTGAAAGCTGAACCATTTTTAATAGCTTCAACTTTAAGGCTTATTGTATCTCAAAGATTGATAAGGGTTTTATGTGAAAATTGTAAAATCCAAGTCGAAGTAGATGGATTAAGAGTTTATAAAGCAGTTGGTTGTGCAAAATGTAATCTAAGTGGATATAGTGATAGAACAATAATTACTGAATCTTTAGAGATAGATGAAAAAATATCACAAATGATAAATGCTAAAACAGATATAGCAAATATTTTACAATATGCTTCATATAAAACTATAAATAATAATTCTTATCAAAAAGTTCTTGATGGTATAATTTCTCTTGAAGAGTATTATAGACATGAAATATAAACTTTGCTTTGAAGAGAAAGGTAAATTAAAAACTATAATTTTAGAATCTAGTTCAATAGAAAATTTAAAAACTCTAAATGGTTACCCTTTAAATATAATAAAAATAAAAAAGATTAAACCTTTTAAAATAGATAGTTTAGTTGTATTTAAAAATGATAAAGAGGTTTTAGAGTTATTTTATGAGATGAGTACAATGCTTGAAGCAAAACTACCAATAAAAGATGTTATTGAAATACTTTTGAATACTCAGTTTAGTCCAAGACTACAAGATATTTTATACTCAATGCAAAATGCAATTAAAAATGGTCAGCCTATATATAAAGTGCTTAAAAATTATCAAAACTATTTAGGATATTTACCTATATTATTTTTTAAACTAGGGGAGAAAAATAGTAACTTTTCAACTTCGATTAGTGCACTTTATAAAATTCTAAATGAAAGTTACACTATCAAACAAAAGATTAATAAAGCTATGAGTTATCCTTTGATATTGGTTGTTGCTTTATTTGTATCTGTTGGAATAATATTTAACTTTATAGTGCCAAAATTTGCATATATTTTTGCTCAACTTGGGGATAATTTACCTTTAAGTACATATATACTTTTACAAATAAAAGAATTTATAGATAACTATTATATTTTTATAATATTCTTTTTGTTTTTATCTATTATAGGAATATTTACTTTATATAAAAATCATAAATATTATTTTGATAAAATATTTATACTTTATATCCCATATTTTAGTTCTATGTATAGATATATGATTTTTTATAAATTATTTTTAACTATATCACTTATTGTAAGGTCAAAGTTTCAATTCCAAGATGCGATGGATAGTGCTAGAAATATATCAAATAATCTATTTGTAAAAAGAAATTTAGAAAATATAATAAGAGATATAAATAGTGGTATGAGTATATCAAGGTCATTTGAAAAAACAAATTTATTTGATAAAGTAGCTATTAGATTGCTTTTAACAGCCCAAAAAACAAACCAAATGGAGAGAATTTTAGAAGATATACAAAGGATATATAAAAAAAGATTATCATCCAATATAGAAAAATTTACAATATTTTTAGAACCATTATTGATTCTGATTATTTCATCAATAGTATTGTGGTTGGTACTGGCTGTAATGACCCCTGTGTGGGAACTTAGTAGTGTTATAGGGTAGATTAGATTTTAGTATTGGTATGTAAGTTTTTATATTTTAGAAGCTGATTTATCATCTGTTCTATTGTAATTTTTGGGGCATATTGGAGTAGATTTATAATCTCTTTTATCTCTTTGCTATATTTTACATTGTAGTCACTTGCATACTCTATATCAAAACTAAAAAGCTCTTGTTCTGTTACCTCTAGTACTTTTGCTATATAAGGGATGAGTTCTATTTTTATCTCTCTTTTTCCAGTTAAATATCTATATATAGTTTGTTCAGTTGGTATTTTTCCTGTAGCTTTTAATGTTGGTTCTAATGATAATAACTCAATTACAAACTTTCGCTTAATAATCTCTTTTTCTATTAATAAATAATTTATTTTCTCATATACTTCCATTAAGTTATTCCTATCCATTTTAGTTAATAATGTACAAATTGTAAGCAATAATAAAGTCTATAGTGGTTAAAATTAATCAAATTGGAATAATAAGGAATCTGTTATGTACAAGCTTATACAAGTAGTTTTTTTGTCACTATTTTTAATAGGATGTGGTGGAGGTGGAGGATCATCATCAGATGATAGTGGTTTCTCAATTATTTCAAAAACTCTAACAGGGACAGCAATAGATGGATATATTTCAGGTGCTACAGTATGTCTTGATATAAATGAAAATGATATATGTGATAATAGTGAACCAAATACAACAACTGCAAGTGATGGCACATTTACTTTAGATTTCAATACTACAGTTGGTTCTAAATCTATTATTATGATTGGTGGTATAGATACAGCAACTAATAAAATCTTTACAGGTGTATTAAAAGATATTGTTGATGTAGATGATACAAATGCATCAATATCAACAAAAATAACACCGTTAACTACTATTGCAGCCAATATATATAAAGAAGAAAAACTATTTAATACAAATTATAAAATAGATACAGCTAAACAAACATTAGCTGATAATATTGGAATAACAAAAGCACAAGTAGATGCAGACCCAATGCTAAATAGAATTGTATTTACAAAAACACAGCAAATTATTCAAACTACAAAACTACTTCAATCATCTATACAAAAAGATGAAAGTAATTCTACTAAAAATGATAATGCATTTAACCATATTATGAAACAAATAGCATTAAGTATAAAAGGTGATAATAGTTCAGATATAAATATTCCAAAAATTATAACAAAACTAGAAAATACTACTTATGAAAATGTAGATATAAATATTTCTGATGATGTAGAAATATATATAGAAGGTAATAAAGATGATATTGACCTTAAAGTTCAATCAACTTCTATTTACAATTTGGATAAAATGCAAAAAGGATTTGATAATAATACGGATATAGCTAAAAATGATATTCAAAATGACACTACTAATAATCTTGCAGGTAATTTAAATAATAATAGAATTATAACTACAAATTTAATACTTCAATCTGTTAATAATATACCTGTGATTACATCAAATACTAATATAACAGTAAATGAAAATCAACTATCAGTCATAAGTATTAGTGCCATAGATACAGATAATGATACTTTAATATATTTATTAAC
>DAOVXU010000178.1 GCA_030635995.1 Arcobacter sp.
GTTATATCAATGGCAAAATATGCACATGAATTATCTACATCTGCAAATGAAGGTCAAGTATTAGCAAATGAAACTACAGTAGCTATGGATGAGATAAATCAGCAGGTAACTGCTATTAATGATTCTATAACTGTTATAGATCAAATCTCATTTCAAACAAATATCCTTTCACTAAATGCAGCTGTTGAAGCAGCAACTGCTGGTGAAGCTGGTAAAGGTTTTGCTGTTGTTGCTCAAGAGGTTAGAAATCTTGCATCAAGATCAGCAGAAGCAGCTACTAAGATTAAAGCATTAGTTGAAAATGCAAATCAAAAAGCAGTTAATGGAAAAAATATTGCTCATAAGATGATTAAAGGATACACTGGATTAAATTCAAATATTGCAAAAACTATTGAACTTATAGAGGATGTTGAAACTGCATCAAAAGAACAACAATCTGGTATTGAACAAATCAATCAATCTATGACAGCTATTGATCAACAAACTCAACAAAATGCTTCAATATCAAGTGATACAAAAGAGATTGCTACACAAGCACAAAATATAGCACAAACAATTGTAACTCATGCAGATGAAAAAGAATTTCAAGGTAAAAATGAGATAAAAGCAAAAATAAATAGTTCAACAATAGCACCTAAACAAACTATTACGGCAAATAAACCTAAAAAAACTATAGTTAAAATAGTACCAAAAGCTTTTGCACCAAAAGAAAAAATTGTATCTAATAATGATACAGATGAATGGGAGAGTTTTTAATACTCCCTAACAGATACTTTTTCTAATATTGATATCTTCTAATATTTGATTTTTCAAATTTTGAAGATTTTCAAATTTTTCATTATCCCTTATCTTTCTTATAAACTCTATTTTTATATTTGAATTTATCTCATCAATGTCTTGATCTATAATATGTGTTTCTATTGCATATTCTCCATCAGTTGAAACCCTATGCCCAATAAATGTTACACTAATATATTTTATACTATTTACTATTGTATTTGTAGCATAAATACCTGCTTGTGGTACTAAAAAATCTTTACAATCAATATTTATAGTTGGTACAAATTGCTTTGAACCTAACCCTTGCCCCTTAATATGAATACCTGTTATAATATATCTTTTATCTAAAAATATATTAGCTTTTTGAATATCTCCTAAAGATAAAAAATCTCGTATAACTCTTGAATGTACAGCTACATCTTTATATAAAAATTTATCTACAACTATAACTTCCCCTAAAAACAACTTTTTTAAATCAGCTATACCATAGCTAGCTTTTGTTCCAAATTTAAAATCAAATCCAACAACTATCCTTTTAAGATTTGGATACTCCTCCATAAGAAGAGTTATAAATTCTGTTCCATTCAGATGCTTTATATCTTGCAAAGGATAATAATAAAGTGGAAACGATGTATAACTAGCTCGATTTACTTTAGGGGTTAGATTTGCATATCCAGTTTCAATTACAACAATTGCACCATTTTTATCTAACCTTTTAAATAACTCTTGATGAGCAAGATGCATCCCATCAAACCCACCAATTGCTATACTTGTAATATCACTTTTAGGAATAAAATAACTCTTCATTATTCTAAAACTGCCTACAATTATCTATTTTACAATACTTCATATTCTCTTTATACACTTTTTAATGATATGGCAAAGGATCATTTAATCTACCTCTAAATTGTTGTTGAGAAAATACAGAAATATTATATATCTCATCGAACTCTTTAATTGTTATATATTTCTTTTCTTCTATTCTTTTAATATCTAAAATTGTTTCTTTAATAACTATATTTTCTTTTTTATTCATAAAAAAGATTATAGCAGATTATCAATTATTTTTATACTCGAATTTTTTGAATTTTTGAAGGATATTTAAAATAAATTAGAAACAGTGTTTTAAAAGTTACTTTTTTCTCACAGCAATTATGTTAGTATTTTATTATGAGGGTTTTAATTTATGATAATAATCCAGATGATTTAGAGTATTTTTGTGGATTATTGAAACAACTACCATTAGATATATTAATAGATAAAATATCAGATTATAAAGATGGAATATATTTATATGAAAAATATATTTATAATATTCTATTTATAGATTTTAAAGATGATATTGGTAAAAAATTATTATCTGATATTTTGAAGATAAATTCAGAACAAAGAATTATCACTATTAATGATTTAGCTGATTGTTCAAAAGATTTAGGATGTATTTATTGTCAAACAAATTATGATAAATGTAAGATTATAAAACCTATTAATATGGAAGATATACAAAATATCTTTCTTAATAAAAATGTATGTAATCCTAGTTTATGTAATAATGACTTATTTTTCAACTTAACTATTATTGATAAAGAATATAGTACATATAATTTAAATCTTAACGAATTGAGATTTTATAAAAATAAAAATTTACATTCTCAAAATACATCTGATACTGTTAATTTAACATCAAAACTAACATCTCTTAATATTGATTTTATAATGGAAAATGATTATATTCAAATTATACGATAAGTTTTTATAGTTATAATCCTACATCAGTAAAATAATACTAAATTCTGCTCCAATATATTCTTTATCTTTGTAGATATAAGTTTGATTTGTAGCTTCAATAGTTCCACCCATACCATCAACTATTAAATTATATGTCATATGAAGTCCAAGTCCTGTACCTTGTGATTGGTGTTTAGTTGTAAAATATGGTTCAAATATTTTTGGTAATACCTTTTCTGGTATACCACCTGCATTATCTTTTATCTTAATAATTGCTTTATTTTCTTTTATTGAAGTTGATAGAAATATATGCTTATCTTCAATCTCATTTTCTACTAATATATCTTTTGCATTATTAAATATATTTATTAAACATTGAATTAGTTCATTTTCATATCCATTTATCTCTATATTTTTATCTATATCGTATATTATATTAATATAATTATTCTTTATTGAACTATCCATTAAAGTTAAAAAATTATCCATAGTATGGTTTAGTTTAAATACTGATTTAATTCTATCACCCTTAATATAGTTTCTAAAATCATCTATTGTTTTTGATAGATGTTGAGTATATTCATCTATTAAACCTAACTCTTTTTGAAATAATACTTTATCCATATCATTCATTATACATTTAAGAGAAAGATTATTTACAGTTATGCTTATAGAGTTTAATGGTTGTCTCCATTGGTGTGCAATATTTTCTATCATCTCTCCCATACTTGCCATTTTTTCTGATTTAAAAAGTTGTTGTTCTTGCTGTTTTATTTGAGTTAAATCTAAAATAATTGATACTCTTACTTTTTCTTCATTTATAATTATATCTCTTCCACTTGCTAATACTGGAAATATTGTTCCATCATCTTCTTGTAAGTCATAATTACGAGGTTTATCATATGCATTCTGTAATGCTTCTTGTAATTTTGGTATTTCATAATCTGGTACAAAATCTGTTATATTTCTACCCAAAAATGACGATTTATTTTTTACTTTAAATAGATCAACTACTGATTGATTGCATTGAATAATTTTATTATTCTTATCTGAAATAACAATTGCTTCCATTGTGGTATCTAAAAGATATTCAAAATTTTTATTTTTTTGTTTTAATTCATTTTTTTGAATTAAATTTTTATAAATAAAATAAAATAAAATTAACATACAAAATAATATAATTATATTATTTAATTTATAATCAGAACAAATATTGTAAATATTATTATTATCAGTATATGAAACTATATAAGCAAC
>DAOVXU010000018.1 GCA_030635995.1 Arcobacter sp.
AAGATACAAATCCCTAAACTTATCATTTTGTTCTGGGTCAAGTAGTTCAAGCATCACAGCAGTTGGATCGCCTCTATGACTTTGTCCAACTTTATCTATCTCATCAAGTACAATTACAGGATTCATTTTACCTGCCGTTACCATTCCAGATACAAGTCGTCCAGGCATTGCTCCTACATAAGTTCGTCTATGTCCTCTTAACTCATTTACATCTTCTAGTCCACCTAAAGCAATCCTAACTAACGGTCTTTTAAGAGCAGAAGCAATAGAGTTTGCCAATGATGTTTTACCAACTCCAGGAGGTCCTACAAAACATAAAACAGTTGAGTTTGTAGAAGACTCTTCAATCTTTCTTTTTATAAGATGTTGTTTCACAGCAAAATATTCAGAAATACGCTCTTTTGGTTCCTCTAAAGAGTAATGATCCTCATTTAGTTGATTTTCGACATCTTGCACATTTATATCTTCATCAGAGTATTGACCAAAAGGTATCTCTAAAACTTGCTCAATATAAGTTTGAAGCATAGAGGCATCACCACTTTCTGGGTGCATACGACTTAATTTATCAATCTGTTTAGACACCTCTTTAAAAGCAATCTTATTCATATAAGGCTTTATTGCATCAAGCTGTTTTCTAAATTCAGCTATCTCCTCCTCTTTATTGTTATCGCCTAGCTCTTTTTGGATAGTTTTAAGTTGCTCTTTTAAAAAATAATCTTTATTTGTTTTTTCAATTTTTTTATTTACTTTTTTATTTATTTCACTTTTTAATTTTATCGATTCTATCTCTTTTTTTATAAATTCAATAATATGATACAATCTTTTTGGAACACTTGATTCTCTTAAAAGTTCATAGGATTCCTCTTTAGATAGTTGTAGTACTGAAGATATAAGATCAGCTATCCTATCGGGGTCATTGTTCTCCTCTATAGTTTTTATCAAATCTACAGGAAACTGCTTATTTAATTTTGATAATGTAGAGATAGTATTTCTTAAGATATCCAATATAGCAACTATCTCTGGATGATCATAAGGTTCTATTATAAGATTGTCTATAACTGCTTGTAGCGGGTCATATGATACAACTTCTTGGATTATAACTTTTGCTAAACCTTGAAATAATACTTTAATTTTTCCATCAGGAAGTGCAACTTTTCTCATAACATTTCCAGCTATTGCTACATTATAAAACTTTTTATTCCCTTTTTTAGAATCTTCTTCCCCATCTAAACTCATAGAAACAACTAATAATTTATTGTTATCTATTGCAAATTGTACTGCTTTTTGATTTTCATCACTCTCAATAAATAGTGGTGCAATCATAAATGGATATAAGAACATATTGTCCTCAACAATCATTGGAAGTGTATCTGGAAATGAGTCGTAATCTTTTAATTGCATATATTAATACCTCTTAATAATCTTTTTATTCAAACATAGCTCTGTACCAAGGTACATTTACAGGTTTTATATTCTTAATATCTTCACAACTTTTTTTTGCTTTATTTTCATAAACTAATGCTGCTTTTGGTTTATCTATCCGTTTGTATAAAGATGCTATCTCAACATTTAATGTAGCTTTAGCCATATAAAGCCTACTTTGTATTGTTTTAACTAAATGGATATAAGAAGAATTTGGATATTTTTTAACAAATTTATTAATATCTTCTAAAGTATCATCTATAAGTTTTTGTTCTCTAAACTGTTGTTTAAAAGCTAAAAATTTAGATTTGATTTTTAAATATCTTACATAATCTTGTTTTTTATCATCTTCAAACATCTTAATAAATTCATTAAAATAATAAATTGCTAATTGATACTCTTCATCATCCATATGAGTTGTAGCTATCACCATAAGTGCAGAGGGTAAAAGTGGCGATTTTCTATGTTCTGATTCTAGTGAAGTATATGTATCGTCTGCTTTATCGAGCTGATATAAAGATATCTCTTTTAACATTTTATTATACCAATAAAGTGCAGGTTTATTATACTCTTCATCTTGCTTTGAAGAACAAGCTATAAATATAAATATAGTACTTATTAAAAGTAATAGGTTTTTCATTATTTTCCTTGGTTTTTCTATTTTAAATATTTAGACGAATAACATCTGCAGCGAAAGGGTCAAAAAATTTTAATTTTTTGGGGTACCCATCGTGAAGCCGTTTGAGTTTAGATATTTAAATAGAGATATGAATTTTATCTAATTTAATTTAATATCTCTTGAACTCTACCAACAGAACCACATACTAATCTAACTTTAATACCATGTGGATGTGTAGGAGAATTTGTAAGTAAATTTTTAACAACACCTTGTGTTAATTTTCCACTTCTTTGGTCTTGTTTTAACACAATATTTACTTTTGCACCTATCTTTACATCAAACCTTTTTTTAGGGTCTTTAGTTAGCATCTTTTATCTCATAGTTTAAAGCTTCTTTTGCAAATTCAATATTGTAAAAAAATAATATTTTAAAGATTAAAGACATTTTTGTTTTCTTAGGCTCAGTAGTATCTAAAATAGGAAAAGAAAATCCACCACACTCTTCATCTTTAGGATTAATTGTAACTGTAATAGGCTTAAGTATCTTCATCATATTCATAGTAATTTTATACTCTTTAGGCTTAAGACCATTTATCATATCACCATCTTTTTCCTCTTTTCTCATAGCATCAAAAAGTGTAGTTAATGTATCTTTAAATATCGACTTACCCCAATTTAAAGTACCTTGAGCATAATGAAAAATTGCAGTTTTATTTAAAAGTGCATTTGGTCTAGCATCTCTTATATCTTCTATCATTGTTAAAAAAGGGTTAATCCCACCAACTGCTACTGCATAATTATTTAATTCTTTACTTATCTGTTCTTTTTGTTCATCTGTTAAATTTTTATATATCATTTGTTATACCTTTATTTTATTATTCGCGATTATACCACAAATAAAAAAAACTTCAAAATATTATAAAAATTAAAAATATTAAAATTATTATTTCCGTATAGAAGTAGCAGTTAAAAATATATAATCTTTTCCTGTAATTGTAACTCTAAATCTCTTTTGTTGTAGATACTTTTTACAAAATACAACATCTTTAAAAACTAAAGAACTCTCACTAAATGAGTAATTTTTTGCTTTTGCTCCATATACCATCTCTCCATCAACCCATCTACAATTTGGAAAGCCTAGTATCATAGCCCCATCTTTTTTAAGATACTTTTGTACTAAATCTTGAAAAAATATATTAAACTCAATATTGCTACTTTGTAAAGTACCAATTGTTATTATTAGATCAAATTGCCCCAAATCTAATCTATCAAGCTCATTTATATCAACCTCAATAAAAGTTATATTTTTATCTTGAAACTTATCATTAGCCTTTTTTATAGCAGATGGGCAATAATCTATCCCTATTAACTCTTGATTTGAAAAGTTTTTAGAGTATTTTTTTAGTATCTCAAATTCATCACCACTATTTACACCAAGATTTAAAACTCTCAATCTTTTATCCACACTTACATTTTTCAATGCTTGTTTATAATAGTATAAAAAAGATGGTTGTTGATTTTTATCAATAGCTCCAAAAGTAGATTCTACACCATACTTCTCTTTACTATCTTTCTCTTTATGAAAAGTATCATTATTATTTAACTTTTCAAATCGCACAATAATACTCTTTTCATCTTCAATAATTGGATTTAACATCTTACAATAATATATCTGAGCAATATCAACTAAAGCTTTATAATCTGGATTTTGAATTTTAAATTCTAATATCTCTTTTGATTTTAAAGTTTCTATCTTCTGCTCTAAAACTTCTAAAATATTATATAAATCTTTACTTTTAAAATCTATCATTATTCATTTTAAATGGTAGCTTCATCTTTTAATTTTAAAGAAGCTATTAAAGATATTACTAGAAGTATAATTGTAAAACTATATAAAAAAGTAAAACTAGAAATTGATAATATCACACCACCTAAAATAGAAAAGAATATTCCAAAAGAGGTTATATTTGTTTGTAAAGCACTATAAACTGGTCTTTTTTCTTCTGGTGCAAGTATCAATATCAAATTGCCAGATGCTATTCTATTTCCATCTGTTGCAGCACCAACTAAAAAGAATATAAACATATACATATATAAACTACTTGCAATAAATGCCAATGAAATTGCAACTATAAAAATAATTATTGTAATATGAGTAATAAGCTTATTTAAACCTCTAAAACTAAGTTTTCCCCAAATAATATTACTAAACATTGCTCCAACCATTTGAGATGTTATAAGCATCCCTATTGCTGTACCATCTAAATCTATATTTTCAGAAGCATCAAGGATAATAAAAGGGAGTGCAAAAAGATATGAATATGCAAAAAGAAATGTAAAAACTTGAACTTGTAGATCTTTATCAACTTTTAATATCTGAAGTGCATTTTTTAAAAACAACTTAAATGATTTCTCTTTTTGTGTAACATTTAATTTAATAGGTTCTTCGATACTCCCAAAAGCAAAATACCCAAAGCCCATTAAAATAGTACTAACTAAAAATAAAATACCATAAGAAAATGGTGCTTCTTGAGTTTGTAAAATATACCCTGCCCCTGCTCCACTTATAATTGAGGCAAAAGCCGCAAAAAATTGCCTTGTAGCCATAGTTTTACCACGAAACTTATGAGTAAATACTTTTGCTATTATCTCTCTAAAATAGATAGCACCAAATCCAGCAGAAAATGAAAATACAAAAAGCCCAAAACCTATACAAAACAGTGTAAGATTTGGATAATCATCACCAATAAATATAATAGACAAACCTATAAAAAACCAAGCAAGAAATCTACTTAAAAATACTCGTCTTAAATACTTTAACATATAAGGATAACTTTGAGCATGAAATGCAGCATAAAGCTGAACCATAATAGCACCACCTCTTAAAAGTGCAGAATAAAATCCAATCAAAATAGCCCCACCACCAAAATGGCTCACAATAAGTGGCAAAATAGTATGAGGTTCGGCAATAGTTGTCCCAATAGAGAGGAAAAATCCGTGTAGTACATTCTTAATATGATTTAATTTTTTATCCATAATGGAACTATACCAAAAAAGTTCTAATATCCTTGTAAGACTTTTTTACTATACTTGTAAAAATAAGTTTTTAGAAAGAACAACATAAATGAGAAAATTTTTTATAATATTTTTATGCTGTTTGTTTACTGTTTTAGCAATAAATACAGTGGAAAAGAAAACAACAATATTGGAGAATAAAATGCCTAATAATAAGGATTCAGAACAATTAAGTAAGGCGTATTTCGCTGGTGGGTGTTTTTGGGGTGTTGAATATCATTTTGAAAACATTGATGGTGTACAAAGTGCTATAAGTGGCTATATGGGTGGACATATGCCTTATCCAGGATATAGAGATATTTGTACAGGAACAACAGGACACCTAGAAGTTGTCCAAATAAACTACGATGACTCAATAGTTGATTTTGGAACACTTGCAAAACTATTTTTTGAGATACACAATCCAGAACAAACAAATGGACAAGGTGGAGATATAGGCAGTCAATACCTAAGTGCTATTTTTTATAATAATGAAAAAGAAAAAAAGACAAGTAAAAATCTTATAGATATACTTGAACAAAAAGGGATGAAAATAGCAACAAAACTTATCTCTAGTCATAATACACCATTTTTTGAAGCTGAAGATTATCATCAAGATTATTATGAAAAAACTGGTAAAAAACCATATTGTCATAGCTATATTAAGAGATTTTAATATCTCTTAATTATTTTAAATACTATATTAAGAGGACCTCTAACTTATATTATCAATCATTTCTTGAATTTTTATAGCTTGAAAATGCTCTTTTACATCATGAGATCTTATAATTGAAGCCCCTTTTCTTAACCCATCAAGATGGATAGCTAAAGTCCCCGCAAGTCTATCTTCTACTGGTGTATTAGGTACAATCATATCTATCATAGACTTTCTACTTGCCGCCAGTAGTATCTCATATCCAAAATGTTTAAAATGTTCTAAATTATTTAATAAGATAAGATTATGTTCTAATGTTTTACCAAATCCAATACCAACATCAAGGATAATATTTTTTATACCAAAGTCCAATGCTTTTTGAATTCTTTGTTTAAAAAACTGATCAATATCTAATATCACATCTTCATATTGAGGATTTTTTTGCATATCTTTAGGAGTTCCTTGCATATGCATTATAACTATTGTTGCATCATATTTTGCACATAGTTTAGCAATTTTATCATTTGCAAGTCCATTAATATCATTTACAATTTTAAATCCACTTTTTAGTGCATATTTAACAACACTAGGGGTATAACTATCTATACTAAAAGTGATTTTTTTATATAATCTTTTAGCTTTTATCTCATCACAAATAGATTTTATTCTTTTTAGTTCCTCTTTAGCACTAACTTGAATACTCCCAGGTTTTGATGAAACTGCACCTATATCAATTATATTTGCTCCATCATAGATCATCTGATATATTTTAGAAATTGCATCTTGACTTTTAAATCTACTGCCATCATAAAAGCTATCATCGTTTGCATTTATTACACCCATAATTTTAGTTTTAAAAATATCTTTTTTTATAAAACTTTTTAACTCTTTTGCTAATAATTTTAAACCAAATGGTTGCCCTAACTCTTTTTTTGATAAAATTTCAAAGTGTTTATCACTACCAACTAAAATAGCATCTACTATTTTAGTAATATTTAAAATTGTACCTCGTGGAACTGCTAAATCAGCCCCAATAGATAAAGCATCTTGTTTTAGTATATTAGCAGCCCCTGTATGCAACTCTTTTATATATAATCTATTTATATTTGCTTTTTTAGAGATTATTTTTGCACCAGATTTTTCACAACCAATTTTTTGAAATAATGATTCAAAATTATTTGAATTTATTTTATAAAACTTCATCGTTTATGTATTAAATTTAAAAGTAATGTTGTAATAATATTTATAGGTCGTGAATTTAAATGACACAATTTAATAGCAGTTGTAAAACTCTCCAACTCTTTTGAAGTCAATCTTCTTTTATCCTCTTGAACTTTATACATAATAGATTCAATTAACTCTTTAGCTTCTACTTTTCCTATTCGCTGATGTGCTTTTAAAAAAGTATATACCTCTTGCAAACTTAAATGTTTAAGATTTAAATCACATCTCTTAATAGCAACTTTAGTCTTTAAATATTTATGTGGCATACGGGAAAGTATAGTTGGTAAAATTGCAGTTTTAGAAGTTGTTATAAGGATAAATATTATATCCGATGGTGGCTCTTCTAGTACTTTTAAAAGAGAATTTTGAGCTTCAGGGAGAAATCTATCTCCCCCTAAAAGTATATATTTTGTTCTATTTACAGCAATATATGCCTCTTTTATAGCTAATTTAGAATGTGCTATTAAAAAATCACTTTTACCCTCTTCCTCATTTTTAATAACTCTAGTATCATGAATAGGTAATGATTGTACCAATTCTTGAATCATAGTTTCAACATCATTTACAATTAAAATAGTTGAAGTATCTATTCTCATATCTACTTATCTACCTCAATTTGAGCAAACAGTGTTGCATCTAATGTTTTATCAAACAATCTATACAATTGAAACAATTTCATATCCAATGCTTCATCATGACTATTTAAATTAAAACTATTTTGTCTATCTTCATCAAATAACCATAAAAAAGAGTTCTTTGAAACTTTTGCTAATGTAGCTTTTTTATTTTGACTTCGACCGATATACCAAAAGATATAGCCTTTTGGAAAAGATATATCCAACATATCTTTTACTAACTCTATATCATCTTCTGTTGTAAGTTTATCAGCATTTTGAACAAAACTATTAAAATCAAAAAATGGTAATAGCGGTCTATCATTTTTAGGAGAATTGATTTTATTTAAAATATAGGTCAAAAACCAATCCCTATCATCATCAGTGATAATAAGAACCGCCCTGTTTTTATCAATTATATTACTAACCATTTTAGAAACAATAGGAATCCAATCAAACTTTCGCTCTTCCATCCAAGAGCCAATATATCTATCTTCTCGTATAGTTTTAACCGTCCAATTAGTAAATTCTTGCAACTATCTAAACCTATTTATCTAATTCATACACATCATGTAGTGAACGAACTGCCAATTCTGCATATTTTTCATCTATAATCATAGATATTTTTATCTCACTTGTACTGATTATTCTTATATTTATATTTTCATTTGCCATAGCCAAAAATGCTTTTGAGGCAACACCTGTATGTGACTTCATCCCAACACCAACTATTGAAACTTTACATACAGCCTCATTATAATCAATTTTTTCAACATCATCTTTAAATGTTTCCATAGCTTTTTGTGTTTTTTCTAAGTCACCTGTAGAGATTGTAAAATCTAAATCAGCTTTTCCATCAACAGCTATTGTTTGAACTATCATATCAACATTAATATTACTATTCGCTAGAGTTTGAAAAATAGATGCAGCAATCCCAGGTTTATCTGAAACTTTATATAATCCTACTCTAATTTGATTTTTATCCAATGCTATACCACTTACAATTGGTGCTTCCATAATATTTTCCTCTTTTGTGATTAATGTACCTTCTACTTCTGGAGTAAAAGAACTTCTTGATACTAAATTTACATTTAATTTTTTTGCCATCTCTACACTTCTATTTTGAAGTACCTTAGCACCTAAACTTGCTAATTCTAACATCTCATCATAAGATATTTTATCCATTTTTTTAGCTTTTGGTTCTATTCTAGGATCTGTTGTATATATACCATCTACATCTGTATATATTTCACATATATCTGCTGCAATCGCCCCTGCGATTGCAACAGCACTAAGATCACTTCCACCTCTTCCTAAAGTTGTTACACGAGATGTATTTACACTTACACCTTGAAAACCAGCAACAATGATAATATTACCCTGAGCAATTGATTCTTGCATATTTGAAGTATCTATACTTTCAATTCTTGCATTTGTATGTTCATTGGTTGTAAAAATACCAACTTCTCTACCACTCATTGAAGTTGTCTTATATCCATCTTCATTTAATGCAATTGAAAGTAAAGCACTTGTAACTCTTTCTCCTGAACTTAAAAGCATATCCATCTCTTTATTGCTTGGATTGCTACTAAAAGTATTTGCATATTCTATTAATTTATTTGTTTCACCACTCATAGCACTAACAACTGCAATTATATCATGACCATCATCTCTAATATTTTTAATTATTTTTGCAACATTTTGAATTCTCTCTAAAGTACCAACACTAGTACCACCAAATTTTAAAACTTTTAACATTTTAAATATATCCCTCTTCTTTGAAATATTTTAATACTTTTTTATATACTGTTCTTTTGAAGAATGTTATATAATCATTTAATTTTTTTCTCTCTACAAATTTATACTCACCAAATTCTGGTATCTGCGTAGCAATATCTATCTTTGCACCTTTTTTAAGTTTTACTAAATAATACTTTTGAATTTGCCCATCATATGGTGCCATCTTTTGTGCAACTGCTGGTGGAAATTCATAACTAACCCAACCTGGATATTCAGCTATTATCTCTATCTCATCTGTTCCAATTTCCTCTTTTAGTTCTCTATAAAGTGCTTCTTTTGATTTTTCACCTTCATCAATTCCACCTTGTGGAAATTGCCAAGCATCTTTTATATCTATCCTAGAAGCAATTAAAATCTCACATTTTGCAGGGTAAGATGAACTCAAAACAATAGCAGCTACATTTGGTCTATAGTTTTTCTTCTCTTTATCTTCCATTAATTTTATTACCTTATAATTGTATCCCAAGATGATACCAAAAGGATGCTTTTAAATTGCTTTTATATATACATATACCATTTTGCGATAGCAAATGTTTCTACTGTGCTTTTAACTCTTATGTTGATCTTTTTCATCTAAAACAAGAGTATATGAAAGCACTTAAAATACAATTAGATTTAGAATTAAAAAAACTAAAGAATAAACCATTAAAATCAATATTTTTTGGTGGTGGAACACCTAGCTGTATTGATTTTAACTATTATAGTTCAATTTTTAAATCCTTAAAACCATATATAGATAAAAATACAGAAATATCAACCGAAGCCAATCCAAATTCTGCCTCTAATGAGTGGTTAGAAGGGATGTTTGATTTAGGTGTAAATAGAGTAAGTTTTGGAGTTCAGAGTTTTGATAATGAAAAGTTAAAATTCTTAGGTAGAAATCATAATAAAGATCAAGCAATAAAAGCAATAAATAATGCAAAAAAGGTTGGATATAAACATATAAATTGTGATATTATTTATGATACTATAAAAGATACAAAAGAGTTAATTCAAAATGATTTAAATATTATAAAAACTCTACCTATTGACCATATAAGTGCATATAGTTTAACTATTGAAGAGGGTACAAAATTTTTTGATAAAACAAATGTAAAAATTGAAGATGAAGATATGGCAAGATATATCTTTTCAACTTTAAATAATTTTGGGTTTACCCAATATGAGATTTCAAATTTTTCTAAAAATGAGAAAGCAAGAAGTAAACACAACTTTGGATATTGGGAAAAAGATAATTATTTAGGAGTAGGTGCTGGTGCAGTTGGATGTATAGATGAAACTAGATATTATCCAAATAAAGATATACAAAAATATATAAGCGATCCTTTAAAATATGAACAAATTGAACCTTTAGAAAAAGAAGATATAAAATTTGAAACTATCTTTTTAGGACTTAGAAGTGCAGTTGGTGTTGATATAAATATATTAAATAACAATGAACTAAAAAAACTACAAATTTTAAAAGATGAAAAAAAAGTTTATATAAAAAATCATAGATTTTATAATGATGATTTTATGTTAGCAGATGAGATTGTTTTATATTTAGAAGATTAAAAAATAGATAAAAAATAAAATTATTGAAGGTGTACTTAATATATTTTATAAATAAATCTGTTATAATCCGATTATGAAACACTTACGAGGCTTTGGAAAGCGATATTTCTCATTATCAATTATTGCTATGTACTCTACATTATTTAAGTTATGTAAAGTAGATAATAATTTTCAATACCATATAAAAGCCTTTGAATATACTCAACAAGCACAAGCACCACCCTATTCTTTAAATCTTTAACAAAAAATTTAAAACTAGGAAAACAAATGAAAATAAATAAATCACTACTAAGTGGTTATATTATTACAACTTCACTTATAGCAAATACAAATAATATAACAAAAATTAAACCAATGGGGAATATTTATGGTAGTAATGGTGGTATACAAAAAGAGGACAAATTTAAAATAGGGATTATACACGATATAGTTACAAAAAATAATACCTACAAGGGTTCAACACAAATACAAAATGATAAACAACGAAAAAGTGAATCTATATCTACAAAATATAAATTTAAATATGGGTTGAAACACAATCTTGAATTAAGTGCTATATTACCTTATGTGAAAACTCAATCATCAGATATATCAAAAAATTACACAAACGAGGGGTTACAAGATCTACAAGTGATGTTAAGATATGGTGTTTTAAGTCAAAAAAAAGATGACCCATTTTTCTTAAGTATAGGCTTTGGTGTAGATCTACCCACAGGGGAAACAGATAAAAGATTTTATGGTAAAATAATACCAGAAAAACAACTAGGTACAGGTAGTTATGATTTTATTGGTCATATTGGGCTTACTAAACTTTTCCATTATTCAAGGATAGATGCCTCTATAAAATACCAAGAGAATAGATTAGGAGATAATGGATATGAAAAAGGTGATGTGTTATCTATAAATACTGGATACAATTATGCTTTTACAAAGTCATTTGATCTACAACTTGAGATTGATGCTAAATTTATCAATAAAGACAGAACAGATGGAAAAGTAAATAATGCCTCAGGTGGAGATATGATATATCTTACCCCTGGATTTCATTATCGTATCTCTGAACCACTTAGTATTGGTGCTGTAATTCCAATAGTCGTAAAAAGAGATATGAACTATGATAGTGCAAAAAAAGTTGGTGGTCTTAGTGAAGATAAACGAACAGTATTCAAACTAGAATATACATTTTAAGGATAAAAAATGATAAAAAATATAATCTTAACACTACTAATTATTATTGAACTAAATGGAAAAACTATCACAATAGCAGGACCAAGTGCTGGGGTAACACATCCTATTTTTCATATGATAAAAACTAATGCTTTAAGTGATATGGTGGATGAAATAAAATTTAAACAATGGAAAAATCCAGATGAATTAAAAGCATTAATTTTAAATAAAAAAGTCGATTTTATAGCTGTACCAATTCCAGCAGGAAGTATCCTTTTCAATCGTGGCGCAGAAGTTCAACTTACACATTTAGTTATGGGTGGGACAAGAGGAATTGTATCATCACATAAATATATAAAAAGATTTAAAGATTTAAAAGGCTTAACAGTCGGTATAACTTCACGAGGTGGTATGGCAGATAGTTTACTAAAAATTCTTTTAAAAAATAATGGTTTAGATTATAAAAAAGATTTAAAAATAATATATACACAAAATTCAAAAAATGCAACACTTATGCTTTTAAAAGGGAAAATTGATTGTACAATTTTAGCAGAACCTAGACTATCCATGGCACTTAAAAAAGCAAAATCATTACCCCAAGATAAACAACCACATAAACTATTTTTAAGTATCAATCTACTTGATGAATGGAAAAAAACTTTTAATACAGATGTACCATTTGCACAAGTTGGATTTTTAGCTGTAGGAGATACTATAAAAGATAAAGTACTAATAGATAGATTTATACAAGAATACAAAAAATCATTATATTGGTATATAAATAATCCAAATGAAGCTTCACATCTAACAGTAAAATACTTTAAAGGACTCCATCCAAAAGCTATCAAAAATGGTATAAATAATAGTTCTTTAAGTGTTATTGAAACATCAAAAGATAAAAAATTAGTAAAAGAGTTACTTAATACACTTGTAGAACTAAATCCAAAATCTATGGGTAAAAAACTTCCAAGTGATGATTTTTATTTTAAAAAATAATTTTTATATTTTATGAAAAAACTACTATACACAATATTATCACTAACTATCTTCTTTATCCTTTGGGAGATTGGATATCGTTCTTTAGGGGATCTAGTCCTCCCCCCTGTATTGGATACTTTTTATATGTTTTATACAATGATACAAAATCCAGAAGTATTAGAAAATATAACTATAACTATGAAAAGAATTTTTATAGGGCTTGGTAGTTCGATAATCCTAGCTTCAATATTAGGAGTAATCGCAGGACTTGTTCGACCTATTGCATATATGGTACAACCTATTGTTACTATTATGTTAGGTATGCCATCTATTGCTTGGATAGTTTTAGCTATGATTTGGTTTGGAATGGGTGACCCAACAGTTATATTTGTAGTATTTGTAGCAACATTTCCTATTATATTTTTAGGTTCATTTCAAGGTATGCAAACTATTGACCATGATTTAATTACTATGGCAGACAGTTTCAAACTATCACTAAAAACAAAACTTTTAAATATATACTTTCCTCATATCTTTTCATATATCTTTCCAGCTTGGCTTACTGCAATTGGACTATCTTGGAAAATAGTTATAATGGCTGAACTTATATCTTCAGATGATGGTATGGGTTCACTTTTAGCAATTGCTAGAAGCCATATCGATACAACTTCTGTTATGGCAATACTTATACTGATGGTTTCATTACTTATCCTAGTAGAGAGATTACTACTAGAACCTATGAAAAAAAGGATGGAATCTTGGAGAAAATAGTTATAGCAAACATCTCTTTTAGTTTTGAAAATAATAAAATCATTGATGATATTAGTTTTACTTTAGAAAAAGGAGATATATTATCTTTTTTAGGTCAAAGTGGTTGTGGAAAAACTACTATTTTACAAATATGTGCAAATATATTAAAACAATCAAAAGGGAAAATATATAATAGTTTTATAAAATCATCTTTTGTATTTCAAGAACCTAGACTATTGCCTTGGCAAAATGTTATTGAAAATATCTCTTTATCTTTAAAAGATTC
The DNA here is from genome assembly GCA_030635995.1 of Arcobacter sp. Taxonomy (GTDB): domain Bacteria; phylum Campylobacterota; class Campylobacteria; order Campylobacterales; family Arcobacteraceae; genus CAIJNA01. The sequence continues at coordinate 14,123 of DAOVXU010000018.1, forward strand.
AGATTTTACAAAAAAGGAAATTTCACAAAAAGCAAAAAAAATAGCACTAACACTTGGACTTGATAAAAATGATTTTGAAAAA
>DAOVXU010000022.1 GCA_030635995.1 Arcobacter sp.
AAAGATGTTAAGGTTGGAGATATTATAAAAATACAATATTTAGAATATTCTGATCAGTTTAAGGTATTGCAAATACCTATAACAAAATCTACACCAAAAAGTAAACAAAGTGAATATGTAATAAAAATAGGAGAGCAAAATGTTTAGTAAGGCAAAATTAAAGTTTGATGATATATTTGAAAATAGATTAAGTGATGAAGAGGTTCGAAAATATCTGATTGAGCTTTATGAAAGAGGTGAAACAGCAGAAGAGATTGCATCAGCAGCATCAGCTATGAGAGATCATATGATCCCTTTACATTTAGAACCAAAAATGACCGAAAGACTTATAGACAATTGTGGAACAGGTGGAGATAAATCAAATAGTTTTAATATATCTACAACAGTATCAATTTTACTTGCTGCTTGTGGTTGTTTTGTTGCTAAACATGGAAATAGAAGTATTACAAGTAATAGTGGAAGTGCTGATATGCTCGAAGCTTTAGGTGTAAATCTTATGCTTACTTTACCAAAACAAGTTCAGATGTTAGAAAAAACAGGTTTTATATTTATGTTTGCTATAAATCATCATCCTGCTATGAAGCATATTATGCCAATAAGAAAATCAATAGATCATAGGACAATATTTAATATTTTAGGACCATTATCAAATCCAGCAGGTGTTAAGAAACAATTAATTGGAGTATTTGATAAAAAATATGTTCCAATAATTGCTGAAGCATTAACAAAACTACACACAAAAAGAGCAATGGTTGTAAGTAGTGCCGATGGTATGGATGAGATATCTATAAGTGATGTTACTCATGTTGCTTTTGTTGAAAGAGGAAATGTAAGAGAATTTATATTTGATCCTAGAGAATATGGCTTTGACCTGTATCCTAAAGAGGATATTTTAGGTGGAGATGCAAAACATAATGCTGAGATCACAAGAGGTATTTTAAATGGAGAAATTACTGGTGCAAAAAAAGATATAGTAATTTTAAATGCAGCAGCGGCACTTTTAGTGGAAGGTTGGGTAAATTCAACAGAAGAGGGTATAGAGATGGCAAAAGATGCTATAAATAATGGAAAAGCTATAGAAAAATTAGAAGAGATTATTAAAGTATCAAATGAATTATAAAAAGTATTAAATTGAATAAATTTATATGTAATGAAAATCAACTTGGGAATTTCATAGATTCATTAAAAAAGATAATATTAAATAAAAATATTGTAGTTTTACTAAGAGGTGATTTAGCAAGTGGTAAAACTACTTTAGTTAAAAACTATGTTAAGAGTTTAGGGATTTTAGATAAAGTTACAAGTCCAACATTTTCTTTACAATCAATTTATGATAATAATATTTATCACTATGATATTTACAATAAAACTTTAGATGAATTTATAGCTTTAGGCATGCTTGAAGAGTTTGAAAAAGATGGTATACATTTTGTAGAGTGGGGCGATAAAAAACTAGAAAATATATTAAAAGAGTATGGTTTTAATATATTAGTAATTTATATAAAAAAAATAGAAGATAAAAGAGAGTATAGAATTGGATCATAAATTAGAAGTTGAAAATATAACGAAAAGTATCGGAAAAATTGATATTTTACATAGTATTAGTTTAGATATTAAAAGTGGGGAAGTTGTTGGACTTCTTGGACCAAATGGAGCTGGTAAAACTACAAGTTTTTATATAATATGTGGTTTAGTTCCACCTACAAATGGAAATATATCTTTTGATGGACATGATATTACCCATTTACCTTTACATAAAAGAGCATTAAAAGGGATAGGATATTTACCTCAAGAATCATCTATATTTAAAGATTTAAGTGTAGAGGACAATCTTATGTTAGCAGCTGAGATATCTATAGATGATAAAAAAGAGAGATATGAAAGAATTGAAGAGTTGCTTGAATTATTTAATATTGAACCTATTCGACAAAGATTAGGTGTAAGTTTAAGTGGTGGGGAGAGAAGAAGAGCAGAGATAGCAAGAGCATTAATTGCAAATCCAAAATTCTTATTACTTGATGAGCCATTTGCAGGTGTTGATCCAATTGCTGTTAAAGATATTCAAAGTATAATTGCAAATCTTAAAAAAATAGGAATAGGTGTACTTATAACAGATCATAATGTAAGAGAAACATTGCAAATATGTGATAGGGCTTATGTTATGAAAGCAGGTAGTGTTCTAGCAAGTGGAACATCTTCTGAGATTAAAAACAATGCTCTTGTAAAAGAACATTATTTAGGGGAAGATTTTACATTTTAATTGGTATAAAGTTTACACCAATTATTATGATTTTTATTTTTTACTAACTCTTTGACACTCTTTTACAAAGTGAATAGCATTTTCAACAGGTACATCAGGAAGTATTCCATGACCTAAATTAAAAATATGTCTATTTGTACCCATAACTTTTTGGATAGCTTCTACACTAGCTGTAGTTTCCTCTTTATTATATAATCTACATGGTTCCATATTTCCCTGAAGAACATATCTATCTCCCAACTTTTCTTTTACCATAGAGATTGGAGTTCCCCAATCTACACCAAATACATCAAAGTTTCCATAAACTAATCCTTGTTCTATAAAAGAACTTACACCTTTAGGGAACATAATAATTGGAGTATCTGGAAATCTTGATTTTAAGTAATCAGCAATATCTACCATATATCTCCAAGAAAATTCATTGTATTTAGATGGTTCAATAGCAGCTGCCCATGAATCAAAGATTTGCACTACATCGATACCTGCTTTAATTTGTTTTTCCATATAAAGTTTTACAACTTCAGTTACTTTTTCTAAAATATTATGTAAAAGTTTAGGATTTGAGTACATCATTTTTTTACATAAATTATATGTTTTAGTACCTTGCCCTTCAATCATATAAGTTGCAAGTGTCCAAGGAGCTCCTGTAAAACCTATAAGTGCAATATCATCTCCTCTTTCATCTAATTGTTTTCTTAAAAGTTTAATAGTATCAAAAACATAAGATAATTTAGTAGCTGCTTCATCTCCACCAATTAATTTATCTAAATCTTCTTGAGTTTCAAGTGGATCGTTGAACTTTGGTCCAAAACCTTTAATAAATTCTAAATCCATACCCATCTCATCTGGTATAACTAAAATATCACTAAATAAAATAGCAGCATCCACACCAACAATATCAAGTGGCTGAATAGTAACTTCAGCAGCTTGTGCTGGATTGTGACATAAGTTTAAAAAATTTCCAGCTTCTGCTCTAACTTTCATATATTCTGGTAAGTATCTACCCGCCTGTCTCATCATCCATACTGGTGTGTAAGGCGTTTCTTTCCCTAAACATGCGTCTACAAATATTTTTCCCATAAATTTATTCCTAATAGTTTTTTATAAAGCAGATTATATCTTATAATTATTATGAAATAGATAAAATAAAACAATTTTTTAAGTATTTTTAATCTATTTACAAGTACAATTGTAAAAAATTAATTAAGGCGATACAATGATAGAAATTAATGGTAATTTATTTAAAAAGATGAAAAAAGAATTTAAGAAAGAAAGAATAGTGATTTTACAATTTAAATCAGATTTTTGTGAGCCATGTAATGCATTGGAAATGGAATTAGAAGAGTTAGATGACTTGAGAGATGATGTGTCTATATTATCTATTGATTGTGCTGAAAATGCAGATGAGTTAGAACAGTTTAATGTATATCAAACACCAACTATGATAATTTTCAATAAACAAAAAGAGATTATATATCGTAGTGAATCTATAATTTTATGCCAAGATATTATAGATATATTAGATAGATAATTTCTATCTAATATAGTCTATATCAAATCAAAATAACTATTATGATTTATTTTTTCCAACTTTACCTAAAAAGTAAAGTCCTATTGATAATGCTGCAATTGAAAGTGCAAAGTAAAGCATCTCTAATGCTGTTGTATATTCCATATGTAATACTTTTTGAAAAAAGCTTACAACAAGAACCATAACAATAACTTTTGCTATTTTATCTTTAAGTTGATCCAATGATGTAATAGCAAGTATTTTATTTGTTTTTCCTTCACCCATAGCCTCATCTATATCACTTATAAATAGTTCATATAAACCAAAAGAAAATATAAACATAACAACAGCGATAAGATACAGATCAACTGCACCAATAATACCTGCAACTATATCTTCATGAAATTTATCAGGATGAGCATGAGTTATAATTGTATCAAATGTATAAACAGCAACTCCCCATATATCCATAGAAGCTACTATAAAAAGTACAAAAGCACCAAGTAAACCAAATACTACAGCAAGTAAAACTATAAATCTACTTCTCCAAATCATACCTTCAAATATTTTTTCAAACATATTAATCGTTCTCCAACTCTATCCATTTAAGAGCAATTCTTATTGAATTTGTAGCTGCTCCAACTCTTATTTGATCTGCAACATTAAAAAAATGAATCATATTTGAACTATAAATATCTTTTCTTAATCTTCCTACAAATGTAATATCAGTATCTGTTGATATAATAGGCATAGGATAAACAGCATTTTCTAAATCATCCATAACTTCAACATTTTCAAATTCATGAATCACTCTTCTACACTCATCTAAATCAACATCTATATCTTGATCAAATGTAACTGTTATAGATTCACTATGAGATCTTAAAACAGGAACTCTTACGCAAGTAGCTGCAATTGCAATATCTTTATGAAGAATTTTTTGAGTTTCGTAAACCATTTTTTCTTCCTCTTTTGTAAAACCACTTGGCATAGCTTTATCTACTTGAGGAATTACATTTAATGCAATTTGATGTGCAAAAGCTTCCTTTTTACTATCATCAAGCTTAAATGCAAAGAAATCTTGCATTTGTGTTACAAGTTCTTCCATACCAGCTTTTCCAGCACCAGATGTTGCTTGATATGTAGAAACATCAACTCTTTTTATACCATATAAAGTATCAAGAGGTTTAAGTGCTTGTACCATTTGAATTGTAGAACAATTTGGATTTGCAATTATCCCTGTTTCTTTCCATAGTTTTATATCTTCAGGATTTACTTCAGGTACAACTAATGGTATTGCTGGATCCATTCTAAAATGACTTGTATTGTCAATAACAACAGCACCACCTTCAACTGCATATTTAGCAAATTTAGCAGAGATACTTCCCCCAGCACTAAAAAATGCAATATCAACTTCATTTTCTTCAAATACAGTCTCAGTAAGTTCTACAACAGGATAGTCTTTATCATTAAATGTTATAGATGTTCCTACACTTTTTGCTGATGCTAATGGTAAAAGTTCAGCTATTGGAAAATCAATCTCTTCCATTATTCTAAATAATTCTTCACCAACTGCTCCAGTAGCACCTATTACTGCTACATTAAATTTTCTCATTTTTTATCACCTTTTGATTCTAAATCCAATAAATTTTTATTTTCATTTGTTATTTCATTTTCATCAACAACAATTTTGGTAGGATTTCCATCTTCATCTAATTCTATCTCTTCATTTTCTTTTGGACACATTGCAATACTTACAACTTTATCACCTTTTTCAACATTTACAATAGTTACACCAGATGTATTTCTACCAGCTTTTCTAATTGTTCCCATATCAACTCTTATCATTTTTCCAATAGATGTAAGTGCCATAAGGTCTTGAGTAGGATCAACTAATACATTTCCAACTACTGTTTTTCCAGTTTTAGGAGATAGTTTCATAGCTATTACACCACTTCCTGCACGATTAGTTAATCTATAAGCTTCAACTTGAGTTCTTTTACCAACACCATTTTCACTTACAGTTAATAGCTCTTGCTCTTCATTTTCTATAACATCTGCATCAACAACATAATCATTGTCAATTTTAAACTTAATACCTCTTACACCTCTTGTCGTTCTACCTTGACATCTAGTTTTTTCAATATCAAATCTAATAACTTGACCTAATGCACTAAATATCATAAGATAATTTGAGTTTTCATTCGTAATAGATGCTGTTACTATTTCATCCTCTTCATCAAGAACAATAGCTCTTACACCATTGCTTCTAATATTTGAAAAATCAGTTAATGATGTTCTTTTCACTACACCATTTTTAGTAAAGAAAGCTAAAGATTTTTCTTCAGCAAAATCACTTGTTGGAATTATTGCCATAATTTTTTCATCTGCTTTAAGGTTAATTAGATTTACCACTGCTTTACCTTTTGCAGTTCTACCACCTTCTGGAATTCTATAAACTTTAAGCCAATATAATTGACCAAAATTAGTAACAAACAATAATGTATCATGAGTATTTGATACAAAGAATTTTTCAATAAAATCATCATCATGAGTTGTAACAGCAATTTTACCCTTACCACCTCTTTTTTGTTTATCGTATTGTTTAATTGGAACTCTTTTTACATAACCATTATGTGTAATTGTAACCACCATAGGTTCATTAGGGATTAAATCTTCAATATCAATATCATCATAAGAATCTTCAATATCAGTTCTTCTATCTGCTATTAATTTCCCCATTTTATCTTTTACTTCAGCATACTTATCTCTAGTTTCTACTAATTCTTCTTTAATAATATTATTTAAAATATCTTCACTTTTTAAGATAGCTTCTAATTCTTCAATTAGTTTATGAAGCATTCTTAACTCTTCTTCTAATTTTTCTCTTGAAAGACCTGTAAGTCTCCCTAATCTCATATCTAAAATAGCTTTTGCTTGAATTTCAGAAAGATCAAAAGCAGCACAAAGTTTTTCACTTGCATCTGTATCATTTGCAGAAGATTTAATAATTTTAATAACTTCATCAATATTATCTAAGGCTATTTTTAAACCTTCAAGTATATGAGCTCTTGCTTTCGCTTTTTCAAGATCAAATATTGTTCTTCGTATAATTACTGTTTTTCTATGATTTAAAAAGATATTTAAAACTTGAGGAAGTGTAAATATTTTTGGTTCTTTATTTTGAACTGCTAACATAATAGTACCAAATGTTATTTGTAATGGAGTTTGCTTATAAAGATTATTCATAACTATCTCAGCCATTGCATCTTTTTTAAGTTCAATTACAACTCTAGTACCTTCTCTATCTGATTCATCTCTAACTTCACTAATACCCTCAAGCATTTTATCTCTTGTAAGGTGAGCAATTTGTTCTACAAGTCTAGCTTTATTTACTTGATATGGTAATTCATCAAGGACAATAATCTCTTTTCTACCTTTTGTTTCAATATGATGTTTTGATCTAACTTTAACTCTACCACGACCCGTAGTATAAGCATCAATGATACCTCTTCTTCCAAATATAGTTCCACCAGTAGGAAAATCAGGACCTTTTATAAACTCCATAAGATCTTCAGCAGTAGCATCTGCATGATCAATTATGTGAAGTAGGGCGTTCATAACTTCAGTTGGATTATGTGGTGGTATTTTTGTAGCCATACCAACAGCAATACCCTCTGAACCATTGATAAGTAATGCAGGGATTCTAGTTGGCAGAACAGATGGTTCACTACCTGTATCATCATAAGTAGCTACAAAATTTACTGTATCTTTATCAATATCTTTTAAAATATCTTCACTAAGTTTTGTCATTCTAGCTTCTGTATATCTCATAGCAGCTGCACTATCACCATCTACTGAACCAAAGTTACCTTGACCATCTACAAGTGGAATTCTCATAGAAAAATTTTGAGCCATTCTTACAAGAGCATCATAAACAGAATTATCACCATGTGGATGGTATTTACCAATAACATCACCAACGATACGAGCAGATTTTTTATAAGAAGCTTTTGAGCTTAGATTTAAATCGTGCATAGCATATAAAATTCTTCTATGAACTGGCTTTAAACCATCTCTAGCATCTGGCAATGCTCGACCAATAATTACACTCATAGAGTAGTCTAAATAAGAAGCTTTTACTGAGTCTTCTATCTTTATATCAATGATATCTTGTGATTCAAAAAGATTATCCATATTTTATGTTACCTTTGTTTAAAGTTATTATTCAATTTGGTACTATTTTAGCTAAAAATCACTTAATATACCTTGTTTCAGTTATCTTAAAAATAAAAAAAGGTTAAGATATTTAATCTTAACCTTTTTTTTTTATTTCTTTCTATTCAAATATTATGAATTAGCGTTTTTAAAATCCATAATCATAGCATAAGCTTCATCTTTAAGTTTTAGTTTTTCTTTTTTCATTGATTCAACTTCTGTTGGATTGATGTGATCAACACCACCCTCTTCAGCTTTTTCTATTTTATCATGAAGTTCATTGTGCTTATTAAATACTTTCTTAAAGTGAGCATTACTTGTTTTTAATTCTGTTACTATTTCTCTGTGTTCGTGAAACATATCAATTCCTTGTGTTAATTTTCGGTATTATATCTAATTTATACTTATGTTCTATAGTCTGCATTTATTTTAACATATTCATAACCTAAATCACATCCATATGCTGTAAAATTACCATTAGCTAAACCTAAATCACAAATTATTTTAAACTTATTTTGTTGTAAAATTTTAGAAGCTTTTAATTCAGTCTCTTTATCAAAATATATTGAACCTTTGTCATATACAAGTATATTTCCAAAAGTTATAGTTAAACTATCTTCAGAGCATTTAGCACCACTAGCACCTATTGTTGAAGCTATTCGTCCCCAATTTGGATCTTCTCCAAATAGAGCAGTTTTCACTAAAAGTGAATTTGAAAGTGATTTTGCTATTAACTCTGCTTCTTCATTATTTAATGCTCCATTTACTTCAAATGCAACTGCTTTTTTAGCCCCTTCACCATCTGAAACCATCAACATTGCCATATCATCCATAACTAATTGTAAAGCCTCTTTAAAAGCCTCTTTATCATACGAACTTGATTTTCCATTACTTAGTAACATAACAGTATCATTTGTAGAGGTATCACCATCTACGCTAATAGCATTAAAAGTAGTTTTTGTATTTAAAGTTAATAACTCTTTCATATCTTCTTTTGGTACTTGTGCATCTGTACATATAAAACAAAGCATTGTTGCTAAGTTTGGATTTATCATACCTGCACCTTTTGCAACTGCACCTATTTTAAATATACTTCCATCTTCAAGTTTAACTTCATAAAAAGAACTTTTAGAGTAACTATCTGTTGTCATAATAGCTTTAGATAAACTATCTCCATCTTTTTTTGATAAATCAAATTCAATAGCACAATCTAAAATCTTTTGTTTTGGTAGTGGTACACCAATTACACCAGTACTACTCATAATTGGATTTTTTATATTTGTATGTATATCTTTTAGATTATTAAAAATCTCATCTATATCTTCAATTCCAGCTTTTCCTGTCATTGCATTTGCATTTTTTGCATTTATTAAAACAAAGTTTGATTTAAAATCTTTATCATATTGTAAAAAATGTTTTAAAGGTGCTGCTTGAAATTTATTTAAAGTAAATATAGATTCAACTTCACATATAGTATCACTATATATAAAACCTACATCTAAAGCACCATTTGGTTTTAACCCAGCACTTACACCATCACAATAGAAGCCATCTATATCGCTTATTGTCCCTTTTATAGGAAATATACTAAACATTTTATGTCCTTTTTATATATAAAAAAAGGTGTATTGCAAAAGCAACACACCTTTTAAGTTGTTCTAATTAGTTTTCTAACTATGAATTCTTTTTAAGAGTTCTTAATTCTTTTGCAGAAATTCTAATTTTTCTTGAAGTACCATCTTCAAGTGTAATTCTTACAGTTCTTAAGTTTGGTAAAAATCTTCTTTTAGTTCTGTTCTTTGCGTGAGAAACATTGTTTCCGCTCATTGGACCTTTTCCAGATATCATACATCTTCTTGCCATTTTAGTTTCCTTAGGTGTTTATTTTAAGTACACTAAAAGTGAGTGCCTTATATTTTGTGAAATAATAGCTAAGTTTATCTTAAAATTTACTTTAAAATTTAAGCAAACCTATCTTTAAAACTACACTTTTGGCACAATTCTTCAACTGCGATATTATTTTTAAAGCCATTGATTATATTTTGTGTTCTTTTACTATTTAATATAGTATCTAAACTACTGTCAAATATATTCCCCAAATCAATGCATCCAAAACTATCCAAACAGCAAGGTACTACTTTACCAGAAGCAAGTATTGCAAAATGTGATTTTAAACCATAGCAATTAGAATGTGAAAAATGGGTAGAGTTTAAACTAGGCCAAGTAAAATATTCATCAAAATCTATTAAAACTTTATTTGCCAATCTTATTGATTTCGTTTTATTAATATTATTTAAATCAATACTAAATTTATCTGATAATATTTTATACACTTTTTGATTAAATGCCTCTTCACTTAAATTATCATCTAAATTCCAAAGTCTAAAGTTTATAAAAAATTGTTTATTTTGTTTTATTTTTTCCATTGAAAGTTCAATCATAGGCTCCAAATAACTCTCCAAACTCATTTTCATATCATTTTTATTAAAGCTATTTATTGAAAAATTTATCTGTTTTATTGCATCGTGTAGAAAAGTATCTATTGAAAAGTTTTTCATATAATACCCAGTAGTTACAAGCTCAACTTTTAAATTATATTTAAAAGCTAAATCTAAATATAAAGCTAAATTTTTAAGAACTAAAGGATCACCAAATACATGAAAAGTGATAACATTTGTATATAAAGTAACTTGTTTTAAAATATTTTCAAACTTCTCTAAAGATATAGTTTGATTTTGCAGTGTTTTTGTGGGGCAAAAGTCACAACTCAATCCACAAATATTTGTAACTTCTATATATACTTTATTAAATTTCATTAAGAGGCACTTACTTAAATAAAGCAGAACCTACACGAATCATATTTGACCCACATAATATAGCTAAAGAGTAGTCACTACTCATACCCATAGAACATATAGTTGCACCTTCACATTTATCAAAAATAGATTTTGTAGTTTCAAAACTTTGTTTGATAATTGTTTTATCTTCACTGTGTGCACCTATACTCATAACACCTTTAAGATGTATATTTGAATATTTTTCAGATATCTCTTTATATATAGCCACTGCATCATTAGGATTTACACCAGATTTACTATCTTCATTTGCACTATTTACTTGAAGTAAACAATTCATTGTTTTACCTTTAGCTTTAAGTTTTTTGTCCAACTCTTGTGCTAAATCTAAACTATCAAGTGAGTGCATTAAAGTTGGATTTAAATCTATAAGATTATTTATCTTATTTTTTTGTAAACTACCTATAAAATGCCAAGATAGTGGCGTATCATCTAAAGCTATTGATTTATCTTTTAAATCTTGTACTTTATTCTCACCAAATGCTCTTTGCCCAGCTTTATATAAAATCTTGATCTCTTCAACTGTGCTATATTTACTAACCGCAACCAATTGTACTATACAGTGGTCACTTACTTGAAGTCTTGAAAACTCTACCTGAGTTATAACTTTATCTAAGTTTTCTATCGCTTTTTCATGTGTAATCATCATCTATCCTTTAAAAAAATCTATTTATATCATTATAAAGTCCAAGTATCATTAGACTTGCCAACATTACCCAACCTACAATTGTAAGTTGAATTAACATCTTTTCACTTGGCTTTCTTTTCGTAATCATCTCATATAAGTTAAACATTATATGTCCACCATCAAGAGCAGGGATTGGTAAAAGATTTAATACCCCTAAGTTTACAGAGATTAAAGCACCAATTATAAAAATTGCTACAATTCCATTTTGTGAAGCATCAGATATAACTTTTCCAATAGTTATAACTCCACCAACCTCACTACTAGGCACTATCCCTTGAAGTAACTTTTGTACACCTTGAAATATCATAGTACTAGCTTCAATAGTCTTATCATAAGCAAATCCAAGACCATCAGATAGCCCATAAGATGTTGTTACTAAAATAGGAGCAGGGGAGATACCTATCATCATCTTTTTTATATCTTCTTTAAACATATTTTTACTATCAGTTAGTCTTGCTCTAAGTGTAAATACTCTTACTTTATTATCTCTTTGAACAACAAATTTCATAGCTGTATCAGATGTTTTAATCACTTTACTTAAATCAGTCCAAGTGTATATTTTAGTATTATTTATCTGGATAATTTTATCATTTTTAAGCAATCCCGCAATTTGAGCAGGGGAATCTTTTACAACCCCACCAATAGTAGAACCTAAAGTTTGGTGTCCCATAAGAGCAATAGCAAAATATAAAACAAAAGCCAAAAGAAAATTTGCCCCAGGACCAGCAAGAAGTATAAGTATCCTTTTAAAAGGGGATAACATATTATAACTATCTGCATCTGTACTTAGTTTTGCAGGGTCTAGATCCTCTTGCCCTTTCATCTTCACATATCCACCAAGTGGTAGAAGTGATAAACTCCATCTAGTCCCCATAAACTCTTTAGTAAAAAGCTTAGGACCAAATCCTATAGAAAAATCATAAACTTTAACACCTAAATATCTTGCAACGCTAAAATGCCCCAATTCATGTATAAAAACCAACACTGACAATACTAATAAAAATGTAACTGTACCCAAAAATATCCCTTATCTTAAATAATTCGCGAATTATACCATAGAATTAAGAGTTTGTTCCGTTAAAGTTTCAACTCCTAAACTTACAGCTTTATCATACTTACTCCCAGCATCAGCACCATATATTAAATAATCTGTTTTTTTAGATACACTTCCTGATACTTTTGCACCTAAAGCTTCTAAATCTTTTTTTATCTCACCACGACTTTTAGACATAGTTCCCGTTAAAACTACAGTTTTATTTTTAAATGGATTTTGTTCAGCTTCTATTTTTATTGTTACAGTTGGTTCAATGATAGAAAATAGTTTTTCCATAAGCTCTTTATTTACCCTTACAAACTCTAAAAATGATAAAGCCATCTGTTCACCAATTCCATCTAAAGAGGTAAGTTGCTCTTGAGTAACTTCTAAAATTCCAAGTCCAAATTCTTCAGATAATTGTTTACTTGCTACCTCTCCAATATGTTCAATTCCTAAAGCATTAATCACTCTAAAAAGAGCTGATTTTTTTGTATTTTGTATCGCTGTTAAAAGATTGTTAATTTTCTTTTCTTTAAAACTGTCTAAGTGAATAAGGTGATTAAAACTTATACTGTATAGGTCTAAAACATCTTTAATAATATCTTTTTCAACCAAAAGCTCAACTATCTTATTTCCAAGCCCATCAATATTTAGACAATTTTTACTAGCAAAATATATAATAGAATTTACAACTCTACTAGGGCAATCCATATTTTGACACTTGATTAAAATACCCTCATCAAGTAATTCTTTATGGCAAGTTGGACACTCTTTAGGTCGAGTTATACTTATACAATTATCTTTTCTTCGTTCCGTAAATACCTTTGTAATCTTAGGAAT
>DAOVXU010000192.1 GCA_030635995.1 Arcobacter sp.
AACCATAGGGGTTCGAATCCCCTTGGGATCACCATAAAATAAAAAGTTAAGCGGTGGTAGTTTAGTTGGTTAGAATGCCTGCCTGTCACGCAGGAGGTCGCGAGTTCGAGTCTCGTTCACCGCGCCACTTTTATTTTATATTTTAACTTGAAAAATTACTTCAAATAATACAAATCAAAATTTAATATTATCACATAATAATAGAGAATATAGAATTTGTTTAATAAATCTAAATATTTTTTAAACCTAGAGTCAGTTACCTATTCAACGGTAACTGATTTCGCTAAGTTTCTTGGCATATCTACATCATTGCCTAGTCTTACTGTTATCTCCATAGAGAATATTTGAAGTACTATAAGCATCTCAAAAAACTCTAACATATAATGATTAGCAGGTTTAGTTTTTATAAAATCATCAGCTAAATCAAAATCTAGTGGGGAGATGGCACAAATAGTGCTATCTCTTGCACTTAACTCCTCTACATTTGATTTAATTTTATCATAGTGTAGATGTTGAGGCATAAGTGCTATTGTAAATAGTTCAGGATCAGCAAGTGCTATTGGTCCGTGTTTCATCTCACCTGCTGGATAACCTTCTGCATGAAGATAACTTATCTCTTTTAGTTTTAAAGCACCCTCAAGAGCAAGAGGGAAAAATACATCTCGCCCAATAAAGAAAAAACCATGACCATGTAAATATCTTTTACTTAATCTTCTACATTTTTCATGAATGCTATCTTCAACTTTTAAAGAGTTTGGAATTTCTCTTAAAGTTTTAATTTCACTTTTTAGTTTTTCTTGACTTATTACATTCTTTTGTTTAGCAAAAGCTAACGCCATCATCCATAAAATGACAGTTTGTGTTGAAAATGCTTTTGTACTAGCGACACCTTTTTCAATACCTGCTCGTGTTAATATTGTTGTATCTGCTACCCTTGTCATAGAACTATTATCAACATTACAAACTACTATTGTTTTTAGACCTGCATCTTTTGCCATCTTTAAAGCTTCAAGAGTATCTGCTGTTTCTCCACTTTGTGAGATAACTATAAATAGTGTATCTTTATTTAATAGGGGTTCTTTATATCTAAATTCACTTGCAATCTCTATACTACATCTAACTTTTGTCAATCTTTCAAAAAGATAAGAGGCTGTTAATCCAGCATGGTAAGATGTACCACAAGCACAAATCTTTATCTCATTTATCCCATTAATAATATTTGAATCTATCTCATCAAAGATAATCTCTTCATCTGTAATTCTTCCCATCATTGAATCAGTAATAACATCACTTTGTTCATAGATCTCTTTTTCCATAAAGAATCTATATCCATCTTTTTGTGCAAATTGTTTAGAGTCAGGTAATGTTGTCCATGATACATCAGTAGAAAAAGTTAAAGATGAAGATGTTGCAACACCACTAACTCCATCTTCAAGATATACTACATCAGAAGCATAACCAATTAGTGGAGCATCACTTGAAGCAAAAAATATCTCATCATCATTTTTACCTTTAGCTATTGCCATAGGTGAACCATGTTTCATAAAAAATATTTTGTCTTTTTGTGATTTTGTAATTAGTAAAATAGAATAAGCACCTTCAAGTCTCTTGATAGTTTGTGCAAAAGATAGATCAGCATCATTATTTTGATTAAAGTAAAATTCAAAAAGGTGAACTATAACCTCTGTATCTGTTTGAGATACAAATTTATGCCCAGCATTTTGTAGCTCCTCTTTTAACTCTTTGTAGTTCTCTATAATTCCATTGTGTACTACATATGAATATTCACCTAAGTGTGGATGTGCATTTAGTTCTGTTGGTTTTCCATGTGTAGCCCATCTTGTATGACCAATTCCAATACTAAATTTTGAATTTTGAATTTTGAATTTTGAATCATCTACTTTAGTAGCTAAATTTTTAATTTTACCTAATGCTTTAAACACCTCAATTTTATCATCTTGTAGTATTGCAATTCCTGCACTATCATAACCACGGTATTCTAACTCTTTAAGTCCATCTACTAATATTTCACTTGTATTTTTATTTCCGATATATCCAACTATTCCACACATATTTCGTACCTTATATTTATATATTATTGGCTATTATACCAAATGAATTGGGAAACTATAATTAAACAAGAAAAAGAGAAAGAATACTATAAAAAGTTAAAAGATATATTGGATAATAGATATGAAAAGGTAAAAGTTTATCCCCCTAAAGATAAAATATTTAAAGCATTTTCATTATGTCAATATGATAATTTAAAAGTTGTAGTATTAGGGCAAGATCCTTATCATCAGCCAAATCAAGCACAAGGTTTAGCATTCTCAACACCAAAAGATATTAAAAATCCACCCTCAATGGTAAATATATTTAAAGAGATAAAAAGTGACTTAGGATTTGAATCAAATTGTAAAGATGGTGATTTGACATCTTGGGCAAATCAAGGGATATTATTAATAAATGCAGTTTTAACAGTAGAAGATAGTTGTCCTAAATCTCATGAAAAGATAGGATGGGAAGAGTTTACTGATAATATTATAAAATATATATCTTTAAATAATGAAAATATTATATTTGTACTTTGGGGTGCAGGGGCTATTAAAAAAAGTAAAATAATTGATAGTTCTAAACATCATATTTTAACATCTCCACATCCAAGTCCATTATCTGCATATCGTGGTTTTTTTGGTTGTAAACATTTCTCAAAAATAAATGAGATATTAAAGAGCGTAGATAAAGAAGAGATTATTTGGTAAGTTATCAATTTTAACTTTTATTTGATACAGAAAGGGGAGTAGTTAATTCCCCATATAGTTTTAGAAAAGTGGTACTACAAGGATAAATCCTACCACTAAGTACCACAAAAGAATTAAACGCTAGTAAGGGAAGACTAGATTAGTGCTAGTAGTTTAAAAAAGAGATGAAGGTTTGCTTTAGCAAATCGAATATCTTTTTTAAGCTAATAGTGCTGAGATAGTCTTATAATCATCCTATTGTCTCCTTTAAAATCATCAATGTACGATGTACATTTTCAAATTTTAAAGAAAACACTAGAATAACTCTAAAACTACCTTACTAGTGTTTAATTTTTTTGTGGTACTTATGAAGATTATAAATAATCTTTTCACAATATACTCCTTTATTAGAGTTCCCTTTACCCATTTTCAGATACCACCCATCATAAAAAAAGGTAAGCATCTCTGCCTACCTTTTTAAACTCTTGATTATTTAAAAGTAACTAATTTTTAAATAATAGAAGTATATTGTGTTTCAAATGTATTATACAAAAATAAAATATAAATGTCAATATTAATGTAAAAAGTGTCTTTTACCACTAAAGTATAAAGCCATACCAAATTCATTTGCTGCTTCTATTATCTCTTCATCTC
>DAOVXU010000157.1 GCA_030635995.1 Arcobacter sp.
GGAAAATTATATCAATATAAAATAGCAGATAAAGTTATCCATATTAAAAATGAGAATATGCGTTCTTTAACTATGAAAGAGTATAAGAATAATGGTGACAATTATGTAGATAGAAGAATTTTTAATGGTATGTTAGGGATGATTATTAAGCTTGATTTTGAAGCTGAAAAATGTATAGTATTGTATCCAAATGATGATACAGTGGTATTTTATGATTTTAATACTCTTGATAATCTTATCTCTTTAGCATATTGTCTAACAATTCATAAAACACAAGGGATGGAATATGATACAGCACTTATCCCTATGAGCTTTTCACATTATATTATGCACAATACAAAGCTACTTTATACTGCAATTACTAGAGCAAAAAATATGTGTTATATAGTAGGAGAAAAAGAGGCTTTTGAATCAGCTTGTAAAAAGATAGAGATTACTCAACGAGAAACTGTAATTACAGATATTCTATCTTCTAATCATACTGATAAAATAGATAGCCAAAAAATGACCACCTATTAAAGATTTAGTAACTAATTAATTACTTTTTCTTTTTGCTAGATTTTTTAGCTTTTTTCTTTTTAGCAACTTTCTTTGCGGCTTTTTTCTTCGCAGCTTTTTTAGCAGCCTTCTTTTTTTCAACTTTTTTAGCAGCTTTCTTCTTCGCAGCTAATTTCTCAAGTTCTTTTTTAGTTTTTTTTGCCATATTTAAATCCTTTTTTTAATTTAGTAACACATATTATGTATTACTATGAAAGAATTATATAAAAATATTGTGAGAAAATTGTGACATTAAAATATATAATACATATTTACACATATTTACCACATTTTCTTAGTATAATTTTAGGAATTAGTAAGGATGTTATAAGATGATAGATTATAAAAATTTATATAAATTTACGAATGGTTTAAATGTACTATATATTGAGGATGATGAAGCTTTACGAGTAAATAGTGTTGAACTTTTTGAAGAATTTTTTAAAAAAGTAGATAATGCAATAGATGGTAATGCTGGATTAAAAGAATATATAAAATTTCATAAAAACAATGAAACTTATTATGATATAGTATTTACAGATATAACTATGCCAAATATGGATGGACATAAGCTTATAGATGAATTGCGTAAAATTAATCCAAGTCAGGTAATTATTGTAATATCAGCATATCAAGAGACTAGTAGATTTATTAAACTTATTGAACAAGGGATCGAAAGTTTTATTTTAAAGCCTATAAAAAGTGATAATTTAATAAGTGTTTTATATAAAGTTTCTAAAAATATTAATAATGGAAAACTTGCAAAAAAGCATGTAAAGAGTGTGAAAAAATTTAATAAGCTACTTAAGCAAAGAGTTAGAGAAGAGATTAAAAAAAATACTCAAAAAGAGATACGATTACTTGAACAAGCAAATGCTCTATCAAAAGAATATGAGATACAAAAACATAAAGATATATTTTTAGCAAATATGAGCCATGAGATAAGAACACCTTTAAATGGTATTATTGGATTTACCAATATTATTAAAAATACAAAACTTACAAAAGAGCAAAGAAAATATATAAATTTAATCTCTACTAGTTCAGAAATTTTATCTACTGTTATTAATGATATTTTAGATTTTTCAAAAATAGCAGAGGGGAAACTAGAACTTGATGAGCAACCAACAAATTGTAAAATAGAATTATCAAAACTTTTAAGTATATTTGAACCAAGAATTCAAGAAAAAAATTTAAAATTTATTATAAATATTGATTCTAAATTACCCAATTGTATAGTATATGATCAAACTAGACTAAAACAGATTATAATGAATTTAATTGGAAATGCAATTAAATTTACCCATAAAGGCTCAATTGAATTTAGTGCTACAGTATTATCTAAAACTAATGATAATGTGACTGTAAAATATAGCATAAAAGATACAGGTATTGGTATAGCAAAAGATAAACAAAAATTAATATTTCAAGCTTTTTCTCAAGAAGATAAAAGTACAAGTACAAAATTTGGAGGTACTGGTCTTGGTATCTCTATTGCTGATGGACTTGTAGAACTTGCAGGTGGAAAATTGAAACTTAATAGCACACCCAATATTGGTACTGAATTTTATTTTATTCTAAAATCTAAAACTTGCAAAAAAAATTTAATTAAAAAGTCTAATATAAATACCAATATATCTAAATTTTATAAAGCACATATATTAGTGGCTGAAGATAATCTAATCAATCAAGAATTGATGAAAACTATATTAACCAATAAAAATATAAAAATTACTATTGCTAATAATGGACAAGAAGTTGTAGATATATATAAAAAAGATAATACTACATTCAATATGATATTTATGGATATTAATATGCCAATTATTAGCGGATTAGAAGCATTAAATCAAATTAGAAATTTTGAGAAAATAAATGATATAAAGAATGTTCCTATTGTAGCTCTAACAGCAAATTCAATAAAAGGTAATAAAGAAAAATATATACAACTTGGAATGGATGATTATTTATCAAAGCCTCTTAATATGAAAGATTTAAATAATGTATTGTATAACTTTTTAGGTGAATATATAGTTGAAGAGATATTAAAACCTAAAGATAAAATTATTAAAAATAACGATGATGATATATTAACTTATGATATTCAAAATATTGCCACTCAATTAGAAGTAGATCTCCAGATTATAAAAAAATTATTAAAAATATTTTTTGATAAGTTTAACACACAAATTAAAGAGATATATAAAGCAGTAAAACAAAAAGATTTTGATAATCTTTACTCTATATTGCACACTATTAAAGGTACTAGTGGAAATTTACGACTACAATATATTTTAGAATTAGTAACTACCTTGGAACAACATGCCAAATCTTCAAATAAAAACTTTCAATGGAAAGAGCAGCTTAAACTGCTCGAAAAATATATACAAGATTATAAAAATATTTTAAAAGAATAGCAGTTTTTATATCTATTTTTTAGAAACAGCTCGAAGTCTATCTTCTATAAATGCTATTTTTTCTCTTAATTGTTTTTGAGATTGTCTTAAAGTCATAAGTCCTCTACTTCTTACTTTAAATTCAAATGGATTAATTGGTTTTGTTAAAAACTCAGTTGCTCCTACATCTAATGCTTGAAGCATAAGTGCTTTATCATCAGCAGTTGCAGTTATCATAATAACTGGTGTTGTTTTGTGTACTTTTCTAAATTTTTCAATCAACTCAATACCATCCATTTTTGGCATCATACAATCTACATATACTATATCTGCACCATTGCTTTTTAGATAATCTAATCCCTCTCTTGAATCATCAAATGTAACTACATCCATACCCAGATCTTTTACATATCCCTCAAATAAACATAAATTTATCTCTTCATCATCAATTATTACTGCTTTCAATTTTTCATTTTTCATCATTTTCTCCTTATTTATTATTGTTACTATAGTACCACTAAGAAAGCTCTTTGGGTATAATTATAATTATCGTTGTACCTTTATTTTTTTCACTTGTAAGTTCTATATCCCCTTTTAGTTTTTCTCTAATTAAATTATAAACTATATTCATCCCAAGTCCACTTCCACCCTCATTTCTTTTTGTAGTAACAAATGGTTCAAAAACTCTTTTTAAAATAGACTTATCTATCCCTTTACCATCATCTGTAAATTTAATCTTAACATTTCTTTCAAACTCTTCTACACTTAAATTTATATTTCCTTTTTGCTCCATATCAAACCCATGAAATAAACTATTTTGAATTAGATTACCAATAATTTGTGAAAAAGCTCCTGGATAAGAAGTAAGATATAATTTGTCTGGACAATCAATTGTCACTTTAATGGGGCGATTTTTAATTTTATTATGAAATGTTGCAAATATCTCATCAAGATACTCTTTTAACTCAAATTCTCTCATCAGTTCACTACATTGATCAACTGATATTTGTTTAAATGATCTAATTAGTGATGCTGCCCTATTTAAATTTGAACTTAATAGTTTTGATGCTTCAGAAACACTTTCCATAAAATCTTCAAGATCACTTTTTTTCAAAGAATTTATAGCGTATAGTTTTTCTAATTTTTTGCACTCCTCTTCCACAATAGAATTAGAGGTGATAGCAAGTCCAAGTGGTGTATTTACCTCATGTGCAACACCTGCTACAAGTCCACCTAAAGCTGCCATCTTTTCAGATTCTAAAAGTTTTTGTTGTGTTCTTTTTATCTCTAGTATTTTTTCTTCTAACTCTTTATTTTTTGCAAATA
>DAOVXU010000016.1 GCA_030635995.1 Arcobacter sp.
AGAGTTTCATATTCAGCTACGATAGTGCTAACTTTTACTAATTAATTGTGGTATTACTATTGTTTGAACTTACGCTTTGATGCCAAAGCTTCGCAAACCAATCTTCGCCAGATGGTCAGAGAGAGAAATGATTGAATAGTTCTTAACTAGGTGTTTGTAGTACTGTTGTAAATTATTTTGTTATATCCATAATAAAACACTAATAGTATGTCCCTTGGTATGTCCCAATGAAACCTTAAAGAAAATGATTAGTTGTAAATGTATCATAAAGCTTTTAAATACAAGCTTTGTAAGTGGCGACCCTGTAAGGATTTGAACCTTAGTCCTTCGGAGGAAATCCGAATGTCCTTAGCCACTAGACGACAGGGTCAAGTTTGAAAGTGTAGCTAAAAGTTACTTAAATAATTTTTATGTAACTTTTAGCTATTTATTTTCTCTTTTATCTCTTTTGCTATTGTTGTAATATTTTTAATTTTTTCATTATAACTTAAACTATCATCTATAAGATGTTTTACAAAAACACTTCCAACAATTACACCATCAACACCACGACTTTTTTCATACGCAGTATTTGCATCTACTCCAAATCCTATATATAATGGCGTAGTTGTTACTTCTCTTATATCTTTAATAATAGTTGTTAAATCCTCTTTTGCACCACTTCCTGTAATTCCTGCATATGCTACAAGATAAATAAATTCTGAACTATTTTTAACTAACATCTCTATTCTATCTTTTGGTGTAGTTGGTGCAATAAAATCAATAATTGATTGATTATATTTTTTAAATATATCTTTGTACTTAATAGCTTCTTCATATGGTAGATCAGGAATAATTGCACCTTTTATCCCATACTCTTTCCCTTTTTGTAAAAAATTTTCCACCCCATATTTGTAAAATGGATTCATATATCCCATCCATAATGTATCCATATGGGGAGCTATTTTTGAACTAACTTCAAATAGATCAGTAAGTTTAAAACCATTTTTCAAAGCTTCTAAGCTTGCTTTTTCTATAACTGGACCATCAGCTACAGGATCAGAAAAAGGAATACCTAACTCTAGTATATCTACACCTGCATCTTTCATCTGTAATGCTAAATCTACTGTAAAATTATTTTCTGGTAACGATGATGTGATAAATCCAACTAATTTCTTCACTTTTGTAATCCTCAAGTTTTTTTTCGATACAATCTTATCATAAATTTACACAAGGTTATATTATGAAACAATCTATTGGCTCAATACAAAAAACAAAGAATAATAGAAAACTTACAATGATAACAGCGTATGATGCGTTGTTTGCAAAACTATTTGATGAAAAAGTTGATTTTATACTTGTAGGGGATAGTTTAAATATGAGTTTTGCTGGTAAACCAGATACTCTTAGTGCTACACTTGAGCAGATGATTTATCATACAAATGCTGTGTGTAGTGGTGCTAAAAATACATTTATAATCTGTGATATGCCATTTGGAACTTATACTAATGAGCTTGATGCTTTAAATAATAGTGTAAAAGTTTTTCAACAAACAAATGCAAATGCAGTTAAAATAGAGGGTGGAAGTTCAAAAGCTCATATAGTTAAACATCTAACACAAAATTCTATTGCAGTGGTTGGGCATATTGGGCTTATGCCACAAAACTTTAGAAGTGAGGGTGGATATAAGGTAAAAGGTAAAGATGAAGCGAATATTGAAACTTTAATTCAAGATGCAAAAGATATTGAAAAAGCAGGTGCTTTTTGTATTGTTGTTGAGGGTGTAAAAGAGGATGCAGCTGAGCTTATCACAAAAGCTGTAGATGTTCCAGTGATTGGAATAGGAGCAGGAATTAAAGTTGATGGTCAAGTTTTGGTTTGGTCAGATATGCTTGGCTTTTTTGAGGACTTTAAGCCAAAATTTGTAAGAGAATATCTAAATGGAGCATCTTTAGTAAAAGATGCTGTTGACTCTTATGTAAAAGATGTAGAAAATTTATCTTTCCCATCTGATAAAGAAAAATACTAATTTATAAATTTTATTTAACTTCCCATAGTTTTTCTATGAGAAGTTTATCCTCATAAAATATTTTACCTATAAATTTATCATTTAATTTATAGGTACCTACCCCTTTTGGAGTTCCAGACATAATAATATCACCATCTTCTAAACTCATAAAACTTAAAATTTCTTCTATCATATATTTAGGTTTATATATCATCAAATCATAGTTTGCTTCTTGAATTAAAATATCATTTAAAAATAGTTCAAGTCTAAGTTTTGTAATATCATCATTAAAAGTTACAAAATCACTTAAAACAGCAGAAGTGTTAAATGCTTTTGCCCTTTCCCAAGGTAATCCAGCCTTTTTCATCTTATTTTGTAAATCAGCTTTTGTTAAATCAAGCCCAAATCCAACTCCAGATATTTTTTTATTTTCAATTAAAAAACATATCTCCCCTTCAAATCTTGTATCTTCACTTATAAAAAATAGTTCATCAGATATTGCTGAATTTGGTTTATTAAATACCACCATAGTATCTGGTGTTTCATTATTTAATTCTTTTATATGCTCTACATAATTTCTACCTATACATACTACTTTAGATGGTATTATTTTATTCTTATTATAATTTATTCTTTTCATAATATTACTCTTTTTAATTATTTTAAAATATTGTAGTCAATAATAACTTTTAAACAAATAATTAGATTAGCTTGGATACTATGACGGCTCATACTTTAAAATTAAAAATTTTTCTTTTCTAAACGGAAAACAAAAATGGACAACAAAAAGATGGAAAACGATGAATTGGAGTGAAAACTTTAATTTTGGAAAACAAAGAAATGGAAAACAAAAATGGAAAACAACAAAAAACAACAATACCTTTTTACAAGTGAAGTGGTAAGTCCAGGTCATCCTGATAAATGTGCTGATATTATTTCAGATACAATTGTGGATAAATTAATTATTGGTGATTCTAAATCACGAGTTGCTAGTGAAGTATTTGTAGCTGGTAAACATGTAATAATAGGTGGAGAGGTTACTTCAAATACTCAAGTTAGTATAGAGGAATATAAACAATTAGCAATAGATGCCTTAGAAAAAATTGGATATTTTAACAATCCTCATTTTACAGATGAAGAGTGTTTAAAACCTCAAAATGTAGATGTACAAGTACTTTTAAATAGACAAAGCCCTGATATAAATCAAGGTGTAGATCAAGAAGATGGTGAAACTGGTGCTGGAGATCAAGGTATTATGTTTGGTTATGCAGATAGTGAAACTTCTTCTTATATGCCAAGTGCAATCACTTATGCTAGAATGCTAATGGAAAAAGTATATAATTATGCTTTACATCACCCAGCAAAACTTGGCGTTGATATAAAAACTCAAGTTACTATGGATTATGGTTGTAAGAATAATTTTGAATCTTGTAATCCTCAAAGAATAGATACAATTGTCATTTCTGCTCCTTGTGTAAGTTCAATGAATATAAAAGAGCTAAGAACTCTTATCATGGAACTTATTATAGATACAAATTTACCACAAGAACTTTTCAATCCAGAAGATTGTATTATTCATATAAATCCTACAGGTAAATATGTAAGCCATTCCCCTTTACATGATAGTGGATTGACAGGTAGAAAACTGATTGTAGATAGTTTTGGAGGATATTCACCTATAGGTGGTGGTGCTCAATCGAGTAAAGATTATACAAAAGTTGATAGAAGTGGATTATATGCGGCTAGATGGATTGCAAAACATATAGTTGCAGCTGGACTTGCAAAAAAATGTGTAGTTCAACTTTCTTATGCAATTGGTGTAGCAAAACCTACTTCAGTAGCTGTTGATACATATGGAACTTATTTATCATACAATGATGATAAATTATCTTCATTTGTTATGGATAACTTTCCACTAACACCAAATTGGATTACAAAAAAATTCAATCTTGATAAACCAAGTGAAGATACATTCCTTTATGCAGATGTAGCAGCTCGTGGTCAAGTTGGTCAAAGTGATTATCCTTGGGAACAACTTGATGCGATGGAAATATTTGAAGCTTTAAAATAATATTTTAATAGTTCAATTATATATTTAAAAGGTACCAATTTTATTGGTACCTTTTTTTATTTTGATAAAAAAGACAAATTATGTTACAATTACTTAATATTAATAAATTTAGGAATTAGAAATGGATTTAAAAAACTTCTTTAGCAAAATCAAGTCGGAAATTCTAGAAAAAGAGAAATCAGTAGATAGCAATAAAATTATTGAAAATCAGAGTCATTGGGTAAAATGTCCATCTTGTGAATCTATGATGTTCTTTAAAGAAGTTGAAAATCTAAATCATGTATGTCCTAAATGTAATTTTCATATGAGAATAGGTGCAAATAAAAGAATCTCATTAATTGCTGATGAAAATAGTTTTGTAGTATTTGATGAAGAGTTACATCCTACAGATCCTTTGGAATTTGTGGATAGTAAATCATACAAAAAAAGATTAGAAGAATCTCTACATAAAACAGGAAAAACATCATCAATTATGGCAGGAAGCTGTACTATAAATGGCACACCAGTAGAACTTGTAGTATTTGATTTTTCATTTATGGGTGGAAGTTTAGGTTCTGTTGAGGGTGAAAAAATTGTAAGAGCTTGTAATAGAGCTTTAGAAAAAAATCATGGTATTATTATTGTAAGTGCAAGTGGAGGTGCTCGAATGCAAGAGAGTACATTCTCTTTAATGCAAATGGCAAAAACAAGTGCAGCATTGAAAAAAATGGATAATGCTGGTTTGCCTTTTATCTCAATTTTAACAGATCCAACTTTTGGTGGTGTTTCTGCTTCTTTTGCTTTTCTTGGAGATATTCTGATGGCAGAACCAGGAGCTTTAATAGGTTTTGCAGGGGCTAGAGTCATTAAACAAACTATAGGTAAAGATCTACCTGATGGTTTCCAAAGATCAGAATTTTTACTTGAACATGGAAGTATAGATATGGTTGTTGATAGAAATGATATGAAAAAAACTTTAGGTGACCTACTTAAAGTTTTTAAAAAAGAATCAGTAGCGTAAATTTAATGGTTAGGGGCTAGTGGTTAGTGGTTGGGATTTATGCTCTTTGTGATTATGAAACTTTAAAAAAACGGGATATATCTTTATCTCAGTTTTTAAAGATATGCAAAAATTTAGATGTTGAGTATATTCAATATCGAGATAAAATTTCAAATATACAAACTCAAAAAGAAAACTTACTTTTTTTAAAATATAATTGTACTATACCTATTATTATAAATGATAAATTTGAACTTTTAGAATATGCCAATGGGATACATTTGGGGCAAGAAGACCTTTTAAGAATTATGAATTATGAATTAAAAATTAAGAATGAAGAGTTATTATTTAAATTTTTACGAAAAAAATATCCATCTAAGATATTTGGACTTTCCACTCATAATGAATTGGAAATTCTTGAAGCAAATAAATTACCTTTAGATTATATTGGACTTGGAGCTTATAGAGAAACTTCTACTAAAGAAGTACCAAATATACTTGGAAATAATATCTCTTATTTAGCAAAAATGTCTACTCATCCTGTTGGTGCTATTGGTGGAGTTAAAATAGATGATAATATCCCTTATATATCCTACAATGTAATTGGAAGTGGATTGTATGAAAATTAATATCTATCAAATAGCTAAAAATGATAAAGATGAATTTGAACCACTTATAAAGAATTTTATTAAGATGTCTAGTAAATATGCAAAAGTAGAGATTCATAATCTTTTTACAAAACAAATTGGAAAAGCACAAACAATAGGTGAAAAAGAAGCAAAAATTTCTTATAGCGAAGTTTTTATTCCAAAATTAAATGGATATAATATTGCACTTGATGTATTGGGAAAAAAAGTTGATAGTTTTGCTTTTAGTAAACTGATGGAAGATAATATTACAATTAACTTTTTTATAGGTGGAGCTTTTGGATTTGAGCGATCATTTTTAGACAAATGTGATAGAATTATAACATTAAGTGATTTAACAATGGCACATAAAATAGCCAATATAGTATTGCTTGAGCAAATATTTAGAGGCTTATGTATATCCAATAACCATCCTTATCATAAATAATTTATATTATTTTAGATATAATCTTGTCAATATATAAAAACAAGGAAAACAGTTTGGCATCAACAAAGCAAATTGAAGAGCTAAGAGAAATTTTAGAGGTTCGAAAAATACAAATAGAAAGCAATATTGAAGATAGTAAAAATAATATTGCTCAGTTACAAAATATGGATTGTAAAGATGATTTTGATTTTGCAGAATCTAGTAGTGATAGCTTTACATCTGAAGTGATTGCAGTGCAACAAAGTAAAGAGTTAGTTGAAATAAATAGTGCATTAAAAGATATTAAAGATGGTAAATATGGTATTTGTGATATGTGTGATGAGTTGATTGCATTAAGACGATTGAAAGCAAAACCATTTGCAAAATTTTGTACAACATGTAGAGAGATATTTGAAAATAAAAAGAGATAAAGGGATTTAAAATGGGATTTAAAAAATATATAGTAGCTTCATTTTTATTATTAGCAATTATTGCTGGTTATGTTTATAGTTTAGATATTGGAAATTATAATTTAGTTATAGCAGAATTAAATCTTAACCAAACACTACCTATAGCAGTATGGATAATCACACCTGCAATTTTATTATTTATAGCTTCACTTTTACATATGATTTTCTATAATACAAAATCATATTTTACAAAAAAAACAATATTAAAAGATATAGATAATTTATCTTTAGTTGTAAAAGATAGATTGCTGAAAAAAAATTCATCTGCTATGTTAAAAACTAAAGAGTTAAAAGAGGTTGGAAATATTTTAAATCAATTAGATTTAAACTTAATCAATAATAATTTAACATCATCACTAAATGATATAACTAAAATATCTGAGCAAATTATAAAAATTAAAAAAGGTGAGTATATAAATTCGAATAATTTAAAATTATCTGAAGGTAATGAAATTATGAAAATGAATATTTTAAATAGAGTAAATAACGATGATAATTTTGCAATCGAGGTACTTAAAAATAGTACTAAATATGATTCATCGATTCTTGAAGTGGCTTTTAAAAATATAATAAACAATAAATCATTTGCAACAATAAAAAAATTAGCTTTAAATATGAAACTAACTAATAATATGGTTAAATTATTTTTAGAAAAAGATTCAACATCTGCAAAAGAATTTTCTTTAACAAATAGTGAAATTTTAGTTTATGTTCAAGATAATAAATTTACAAATAATGAACTTATTATAATTGCTAGAAATTATAAAAAATCTATGTCTCCAGAACAACTTATTAAATTATTTGAAGATATAAGTGCAGCTGATGAGACTTTAACTACAAGTTATCTATATGTATTATTTGAATATGAGATGATTGTACAAATAAGAGAGATTTTAGTAAATAGTCAAAAAGATGAATATATAATCTTTAAAGCCTTATTAGATTTAAAAGATGCTGGTAAACACTATAGCGTAGATAGTTTAATCTTAAAATAATTTATCAACTAATAATTATAAATGTCTAAAATACTAGATTTCTCAACACCACTAGTGGTATTAGCTCCACTAGCTGGTTATACTGACCTCCCTTTTCGTTCTGTTGTTAAAAATTTTGGAGTTGATTTAACTATAAGTGAAATGATAAGCTCTAATGCATTAGCTTATAGCAATCCTAAAACACTAAAAATGGTAGAAAAAGCACCAAATGAAGATCCTTATATTGTTCAAATATCAGGAAGTAAACCAGAAATTATTCAACTTGCTGTTGAAAAACTAAATGAAATTGATGGTATTAATGGTATTGATTTAAATTGTGGTTGTCCAGCTCCTAAAGTATTTAGTCATGGTAGTGGTTCAAATTTATTAGCTGATCTGCCAAGATTACAGGAGATACTTAAAACTATTAAAAAATATTCTAATAAACAACTAACAACAGTAAAAATAAGAATTGGTGTAGATGAAAAAATACCTTATGATATAGCACGAGCTATAGAAGATGTTGGTGTTGATATGATAAGTGTACATGGTAGAACCAAACAAGGTAAATATAAAGCACCTGTTGATTATGATGCTATTAAAACAGTAGTAGATGCTGTAAAAATTCCTGTAATTGCAAATGGAGATATTAAAGATTATCAAAAGGCTAAGGATGTTTTAGAGCATACTGGAGCTGCTGGTATTATGATAGGTCGTGGTGCTATTGGAAAGCCTTGGATATTTCATCAAATAGCTAATCAAAGTGAAGATATATCTGATCAACTTAAACATAAAATCATTTTAGAACATTATGAAGGTATGTTAAAACATTATGGGAAACATGCTGTAGTTATGTTTAGAAAACATTTTCATACATATTCTAAAGGTTATCAAAGAGCAAATGAATTTAGACAAAAAGTTAATTTTATCACTGATGAAGAGATAATGAGAGAATTACTAAAAAACTTCTTTAAATAATGTTTGATACAAATCTAATAACAACTTCTAAAAATCTTTTAGCTTTTAGTGGTGGGATAGATTCAAGTGCTTTATTTTTTATTCTATTAGAGAAGAACATACAATTTGATATTGCAATTGTCAATTATAATATAAGAGAACAATCAAAACAAGAAGTTCAATATGCTAAAGATTTAGCTAGAAAATATAATAAAGAGTGTTATATCTCAATTTATGATAAAGATACTTTTAGTGAAAAAGATGCAAGAGATTTTAGATATAAATTTTTCAATAATTTAATCATCAAACATAACTATAAATCATTACTTACAGCACATCAATTAAATGATACTTTTGAATGGTTTCTTATGCAATTTTCAAAAGGTGCAGGATTGGTTGAACTAATTGGATTACAAAAAGAGGAATTAAAAGATAATTATATTTTATATAGACCTTTACTTGAAATATCAAAAAAAGAATTAAAAAACTATTTAGATGAAAATAATATTCTGCATTTTATAGATGAAAGTAATTCTAATATCAAATATAAAAGAAATTATTTCAGAAAAGAGTTTAGTGATAAATTTATAAGTGAATATAAAAATGGTGTTAAAAGATCAATTTCATATTTAAAAAATGATATAAATTCTTTATCTTCAACATATAATATATTTGAATTTGAGAATTTATATATTGCAAAATTTCAAATTATAGATATGAATATTATGATAAGATTTATAGATAAAACTATAAAAAAATTTAGTATTATAATATCTAAAAGTACAAGAGATGAAATTCTAAAACAAAAAGAGATAGTAATATCAAATAAAATAAGTGTTTCTATTATAAATAATATGATTTGGATAAGTCTATATTCAAATAAGATAATGGATAAAAAATTTAAAGAAAAATGTAGAGTATTAAAAATTCCAAAAAATATACGAAGTTATTTAAGTGAATTTAACACAGACAAATTTAATGAGTTTTTAAATAAACTTGATAATTTTAACCGATTGGTTTAGTTTTATAGTGGAGCGGGTGACGCGACTCGAACGCGCGACAATCTGCTTGGAAGGCAGAGGCTCTAGCCAACTGAGCTACACCCGCTTAACTGTTGAAATTTTAGCTTAATAATCTTAAATTATTATTAAAATGGCAATTTATAAACTCATTTTATTTACATTCGTAATAATTATTAAATATTTTATCTAATTCAATTATATTTAAAGTTGTTTTTATATTTCATATGATAAAGTTAGCTTAACTAAATTTAAGGAGAATTAAAATGGCAGTAATTATTACAGATACATGTATTTCATGTGATGCTTGTTTAGACGAGTGTCCAACAGAATCAATCGTTGATAACGATGAAAACCCAACAGGTGAGGATATTTATTATGTAAATCGTGAAACTTGTTCAGAATGTATTGCTGATCACGATACTCCAGCTTGTGCTGAAGCATGTCCAACTGAAGGTTGTATTGTATGGGGTGATGCTCCTAAAACTGAAGGTGCAGCAGCTGGTGAACCTTGTATTGAAGATTAAAATTTAATTAATTTTAACTTTTATTGAAAAGGGGTAGATGATTTATCATCTACCCCTTTTTTTATTTAATAATAACTTTTGGTAAAATTTGTTATAATCGCAAAAAATTAAACAAAATGGAGAAATAATGGAACAAACATTATCAATAATCAAACCAGATGCAGTAGCTAAAAATGTAGTTGGAAAGATATTAAGTAGATTTGAAGAAGCTGGATTAAGAATAGCAGTAACTAAAAAAATTCAATTAAGCCAAGCTGATGCTGAAGCTTTTTACGCAGTACACTCTGAAAGACCTTTTTTTGGTGATTTAGTAGAATTTATGATCTCTGGACCAGTTATTGTAACTGTACTAGAAGGTGAAGATGCTATGGCTAAAAATAGAGACTTAATGGGAGCTACAAATCCTAAAGAAGCAGCTGCTGGAACTATTAGAGCTGATTTTGCTGAATCTATTGATGCTAATGCAGTACATGGTTCAGATAGTGTTGAAAATGCTACAGATGAAATTAACTTTTTCTTTGCTCAAAGAGAGATTTGTTAGTAAAACAAAATGAAAGTTGAATTTAGAAAAGTACCTAATATTGCAAAAGAATTTAAAATAAGTTTAAATTCAGTAAATTTTTTAGGTACTTTTAGTAGAATATCAAACAAACTTGTCAGAATTGATGCTCAAATAGAGGGTAACTACCCTGTTGAGTGTTGTAAATGTGGCAAAGAATTTGCAGTAAATATTGATGAAAAGCATATATTTACCGTGAGTGATGGTATTTTTTCATCTCATGATGAAAGAGAAAATGAAATTATTATAGAGATTGATGATCATATTATAAA
Source organism: Arcobacter sp. (assembly GCA_030635995.1). Lineage (GTDB taxonomy): Bacteria > Campylobacterota > Campylobacteria > Campylobacterales > Arcobacteraceae > CAIJNA01. The sequence goes on from DAOVXU010000016.1 coordinate 10,869, forward strand.
TTTTGAAGATATTCTTAACTCTGAGTTAGAATCTTTAAATAGTGAGTATCATATTTGTAATGATTGTGCTACAAGTGATAATTTTGTAGATATAGAAATATAGTTAAAATAAAAAGGATATAAAATGGCAGTACCAAAGAGACGAGTTTCACACTCAAGAAGTGCAAAAAGAAGAACACATTATAAAATTACGTTGAAAAGACCAGTTAAAGATACAGATGGAACATGGAAAATGCCTCATAATGTAAACCCAACTACAGGTGAATATAAAGCGTAATGTTAAAAATAGCAATTGATGCAATGGGAGGGGACAATGGACCTAGCCCAATCATCGAAGGATTATTATTAGCTTTAAAGAAAAATAAAAACTTTGAAGCTATTGCTGTAGGTAATAAAGAAGAACTTTTACCTTTAATTCCTCAAAAATTTGATCATAGAATTGAAATTTATGATTGTAATGATGTTATTAGTATGTCTGATTCAGCAACTGATGCATTAAAGAGAAAAGATAGTTCTGCTTATATTGCGATTGATTTAGTAAAAACTGGTGTTGCTGATGCTTATGTAAGTGCGGGACATAGTGGAGCTAGTATGAGTTTAGCAACATTAAGAATAGGAAGAATTAAAGGTGTAAGTCGTCCAGCAATTGCTACATTGATGCCAACAGTAGATAAAAATACATTAGTATTAGATGTTGGGGCAAATGTAGATTGTGATGCAAATAATTTAAAAGAATTTGCTATTATGGGTCAAGTTTATGCAGAAGATGTTTTAGGAATTGATGATCCTTTAACAGGTCTATTAAGTAATGGTGAAGAGGAAAGTAAAGGTAATGAAGTATCAAAAGAGGCTTATAAACTACTTGAACATATTCCAAACTTTGCTGGAAATGTAGAGGGAAATGATATATTCAATGGTTCAACAGATGTAGTTGTTTGTGATGGATTTATTGGTAATATTATGCTTAAATCTGCTGAAGGTGTTGCTGATACAATTGGTAAAATTATTAAAAATAATTTAAAAAGATCTTTAGTTTCTATTTTAGGTGCAGTTCTTATGAGAAAAGTATTTAAAAGTTTAAAAGTTAAAGTTGATTATGCTGAGTATGGTGGAGCACCTTTATTAGGTGTAAAAGCACCTGTAATTATTGCTCATGGTAAATCAAATGCAAAAGCTATTCAGAATGCAATTTTTCAAGCAGTAGCTGCTGCTCAATCAGACTTAAAAATTGATATAGAAAATAGATTACAACAATATAAATAAGGACTAAATATGTATGCTTCTTTTCGTTCAATTGGTGCTTTTATACCACAAACTGTTAGAACAAATCAATGGTTTGTTGATAGAATGGATACAAGTGATGAATGGATTACTAAAAGAACCGGAATAAGTGAAAGAAGAATTGCACTTAAAGAACAACATACAAGTGATCTAGGTACTGAAGCTGCAAAAATTGCTATTAATAGAGCTTCAATAGAAAAAGAAGAGATTGACTTAATTATATGTGCAACTATCTCTCCTGATTATTTATGTATGCCTTCAACAGCTTGTATTATTGCAGATAAGCTAGGTATCAAAAATGTTATGGCTCTTGATATTAGTGCTGCTTGTACTGGATTTGTTTATGCCCTAAGCGTAGCAAAAGCATTTATTGAATCTGGAATGAAAAAGAATGTATTGATAATAGGGGCTGAAAAGTTAAGCTCAATTGTAGATTATACAGATAGAACTACTTGTATGCTATTTGGTGATGGTGCAGGTGCAGCTATTATTAGCATGACTGATAAAAAAGAAGATGCTATTATCGATGTTCAGTGTAGTTCTGATGGTGGATTGAAAGATTTACTATTAACTCCTGGTATACAAAGTGAGGAAGCTTCATTTATGCAAATGAAAGGTAATGAGACTTTTAAAGTTGCAGTACGAACACTTACAAGTGATGTGAGATTGATATTAGAAAGAAATAAAATGACAAATGATGATATTGATCTATTTATTCCACATCAAGCTAACTATAGAATAATAAAAGCAGTTGGTGATGCTCTTAATTTTAAAGAGGAACAAAAAGTTGTAACTGTAAATAAATATGGAAATACATCTTCAGCTTCCATCCCTATGGCTATAAATAAGTGTTATGAAGATGGAACACTTAAAAGTGGTGAAGTGATACTGCTTGATGCTTTTGGTGGTGGATTAACTTGGGGTTCTGCTTTAGTTAAATTTATGGGTAAATAAAATTACCCAATAAAGTTCTAACACCATTTATAGTTAGAACTATTCTATCCTTTGAAATTTGGATTTAATTTCAATAAAATCAAATCAGCAATAATATTTCCTAAAAGTGTTAAAAATGCACCTATGATTAATATCCCCATAACTACAGGGTAATCATGACTAAGTGCAGATTGGAAAAACAATAAACCCATCCCATCAATAGAGAATATTGTTTCTAATATAACACTCCCTCCAATAATCCCTGGTAGAGATAATCCAAGAAGTGTTATCACTGTTGGATATAAATTTGGTAGTATATAATATCTTAATATTTTTTTATTTTCTAATCCTCTAGCAATTGCAAAAAATATATAATCTGTTTTTAGAATTTCAAGTGTTAATGAACGAATATATAAAGTAAGACTTCCAATTCCCCCAAATACAATAATAAATATAGGTAAAATAAGATGCCAGGCTGTATCTTTAATATAATCAAATCCATCCAATCCATCTTCGCTACTTATACCTGTAAGTGGTAAGATTTCTAAATTTATTGAAAATATAAATATTAAAATAAGTGCTAAATAAAAAGATGGCATAGAAAAACTTAAAATTGAAAGTTGTTGTATAAATTTATCAAATATACTATTTTGACTTAATGCTGATTTTATTCCTATATACAATGACAAGATAAAAATAAAAAACATACTGATTAAATTTATTGTTAAAGTTATAGGTATTCGTGAAAGTATTTCATCTTTTACTTGCTCTCCACTACTAAAAGATATTCCAAAATCTAACATCGTAATATTTTTAACCCAAGAAAAAAATTGTATATGTAAGGGTTGATTTAGATTATATATCTCTTTTAATTGTACAATTGATTCTTCTGTAATATTTGGATTTAGTTCTCCTGTTGCAAAAAAGCTATTTGGTGCTAAATGTACTGCTATAAATGAGATTAAAGATATAATAAATAGCATAACTGCCAAATATATAAATTTTTTAATAATTATCATTTTAAAGTATTAATAACCACAGCTATAGCAAAACCACCATCATGAGTAATACTTAAATGTGATGATTTTATATTAAACTCTTCTCTTAAATATTTTTTATATTTTATTTGTGGTTGTCCTGATTTTAATTTTGATATTTTGATATCCATAAAACCACACTTCTTTCCAATCCCAGTTCCAATAGCCTTACTTGCAGCTTCTTTTGCAGCCCAAAAACCAGCATATGTAGTTGCATTTTTACCTAACTTTATCTCTTTTGGTGTTAAAAATCTAAAAAGTGCCTTTTCACCCCATTTATCTATCATCTTCTCTATTCTTAAAATAACTGTTATATCTATACCAATCATATATCATCCCTCATATTATTAACTTTAATATAATTCTACTATATATTTATATAATTCTATCCCTTTATCTTAAGAAAATAGATTTTTATTTCATTTTGATAACTATTCTAAATAACTCCTAGACTTATATGTAACTTAATATAGTAGCTCTAAAATATCATTAAATCCCATCAATAAGCCAAAGTATTAAATCGTATTTAATCTATATATAAGCTTTAAAAGGATATTATTTCAAAATTAAAAAGCGAAGTGAGATATTAAAGTGTTTGATACATTAACCAATTCTTTTAAAACTGTTGTTGGAAAAATTAGATATAAAGATGATACAAAAGCCCTAACTAAAGCAGTTGGAGAACTTAAAAAATCTTTACTAAAGTCTGATGTGCATCATAAAACAACTAAAGAGTTAGTGACTCAAGTTGATTTAAAAACAAAAGCTTTTGGTATTGGTCAAGATTCATTTTTAAAAGCTTTAAGAGAATCACTTACAGATATACTTACAGTTGAGGGAAATCAAGGTTTTGTTTTCGCTTCAACACCGCTTACAACCATCCTAATGACAGGACTTCAAGGTAGTGGTAAAACAACTACAACTGGAAAATTAGCTACTTATTTAAAACTAAGAAATAAAAAAGTTTTAATAGCAGCTGCCGATTTACAAAGACTTGCAGCCGTTGAGCAACTAAAACAAATTGGTGCTCAAATAGAGGTTGATGTTTATTTTGATGATAATGAAACAAATCCAGTTACAATCGTTAAAAATGCTAAAAAGAAAGCACAAGAGGGACTTTATGATGTCCTTTTAGTAGATACAGCTGGACGACTTGCA
>DAOVXU010000089.1 GCA_030635995.1 Arcobacter sp.
AATAATTCATATTTTAATAGAGATGTAAATAGTACTGATAATATAGAAAAAATATGGAATTTTGCATTTGATATTAATAATTCACAAAATATATCAAATTTTGATATAGGTATTAAGTTTACAAAATCTACAGGGGCTATTGGAACTATTTTATTACAAAATAATTCTATCTCAAACCATATTATAAATGGACCCACCAGTATGAAAGTATATTTTAAATCTTCTGATGGGACTAAAAGTGTCTCAAAAACTTATGATGGAATTAGATTTAAACCAATTGATAATGTCCTTGTATTATATAATAATATTTTGATGATAAATTTAGCAAATGTTATGCTAAGTGATGACTTTAAAAGTGAAAAAGAAAGATTTACAGCACAAAATAGTTATGATATGAATATCACTATAAATAATGGATTTGATATAAATGGTTCAAAATCAATATCAAATAATATTTATCTACCAATTTATGGTGGTAGTTTTCTTTTTAATAATCAAAATAAAGTAATCTTAGCTAAGATAAATATAGAATGAAAAAATTAATCTTATTATTATCTATCTGTAGTTATCTATTGAGTGAAAATATAATCTACACGAAAAGTGATATACATGCTTTTATACCTGAAAAAGGTCAATTATCTACAATAATAGAGTTACAAAAAACAAATGATCAACTTGATATATTAAATATAAAAGAGGATGAATTTAGCTCATCTACAAATGGATATGACAACTTAGGTGATATGGATGGATTAAAATTGGAGTTAAGATATAGTATTTTTGATAATCTTTATCTAAATACAAAATACAATAAAAAAGAACTTGAGTATGCAAGTAGTACGCTTATAAATACAAATATAGATATATATCTAAGATACAATATATATCAAAACAATAATTTTGCAATATCTATAGATGGAGGATATGAGATAAACAAGGCTGATGATTTAAAGATAAGTGATCTAAAAACTATCAATGATACTATTGCTAAGGTATTGCCAAATAATGATGCAAGCATAGAAAAAGTTAGTGGAATTTATAAATTAAATTATACTAAAGATGGAACAGTAAATAGAATAGATTTAACTTTAAATCCTTATCTATCTATAAATGATACACAGGATAAGAGTTTGTACTCAAGAGTAATATTATCATATAAATTTAAAAATCTATTATTTGATTTGTATAGTGGATATAAACAAATAAAAATATACACTTCTATGGATAGTTCTATTGCTCATGAACCTAATACTGATATCCAAAATGAGCTAAATTCAGGTTCATCAAAAGCAAGTTATTCTACTACAAGAGAAGATGGTATGATATATTGGGGTACAGGTATTAGGTATCATTTTTCACAATATATCGCAGGTGAACTTAACTACCAATATAATAAAATATTAAGAATAAATTGTTTAAAGGAGATGGATGAAAATCATATCTTAAATGCAAATCTTTTATTTGGGATAACTCATTCAACTATTTTTTATATGGGTGGACAAATTATGTCAAACCAATTTAATGGTGAGATACCATATTTATACACTCAATATACCAAAACTGCATTTGACCACAAATATGGATATGCAAATTTTGGGTTTATCTTTAAATTCTAAACTTTATAATTTACAATTAATAACCCACTTGTAAAAAGGTACAAGTTTAATAGTGATATTATTCTCAATGATCTCTTCTTCTGTATCATAAGTAATAATCATACCATGATTTAAATTAAATTTTTTACACGCACCAACTAGACCTTTTATCTCTCTATTCTTTGTATCTTCATCACTCATCTCATATGTTACTTGAATAGCTTGAGTAATTGAGTTCTTTTCATTCACTATAAAATCACATTCACCCTCTTTTTCTCTATAATAGAATATTTCACTATAGTTTCTTTTAAGTTCAAGAAATACTGCATTTTCTAAAGATTTGCCTATATTATCAGAAAATCTAAATTCTGTCGCATTATTTAATCCAATATCAATAGTATAAATCTTTCTCTCCCCTAGTTCTTTATTTACTAGTGATTTATCATATCTATGTAGTGTAAGTGCTAAATAAATATTTTGAACATAATCCAAGAAGTTATATAGTGTATTTTTACCTATTTTTATACCAGCAGACTTAAGTTCATTATATATTTTATTGATTGAGATTTGTTTGGTAGATGAAGCGATAATTCTCTTTAAAAAGAATTTTAATGCAACAGTATTTGTGATGTTATATCTTTCTGCCAAGTCCATATACAAAAGTACATTGAAATACTCTTGTAGAGTTTGATTTCGGTACTGTTCTTCTAAAAATAGTGTTTCTGGCATTGCTCCATCTTTTAAAAATATCTCTTGTGCATTTTTAATATAAGCTAGACTTTTTGAAGAATATAAATCAACTTTAATACCTTTAAATGAAAGATATTCTACAAATGAAAGTGGATAAACTTCATATGATAAAGTACGACCCCTTAAACTTGTGGCAATTTCGCTACTTAATAGTTTTGAATTTGAACCAGTAATAAATATATTTTTACTAATACTATCATAGACTCTTCTTATAAACTTTTCCCAACCTACAATATTTTGAATTTCATCAAAGAAAAAATAACATTTATTCAAGTTCTGTTCAGGATAAAGTTCACTAAAACTTTGTAAAATTAAATCTAATTCATCAACTTCTAAATCAAGTCTTTCATCTTCAAAATTTAGATATAATATCTTAGTTTTATCAATATTAGATGAGAGTTTATTAATCATATTATAAAGAATAGATGTTTTTCCACATCTTCTTACACCTATTAGTGTGATTATCTTATTACTATCTATCGGAGGTTGAATGAGACGAGTTTTTACATCAAAATTATCTCTAAGATGAAAATCCCTAATTATTTGCTTTAGTTGTTCTTTCTTTTTCATAAGGAAGATTATATATAATATTATCTTTTATATAGATAAAACTCTCCTATGAAAAGTATAACAGCATTTAAAATAGAGATAATCTTATCTTTAAATTTTAAACTTTATTGCGCGTCTAATAAATCTTTATAAAATTTTACATATCTTGTATCATCTTCATCTCTAGCTTTCATAGCTGATCTTGGATGTTCTACAAGTTGTCCTGTTAGCATATATGGTATTGAGTATCCCCAATCCAATTCTTTTTCAAGAGGTACTATAAAGTTTTCTATAAAGTCTAGTACTGGCATTAGTTTGTATTTTGGATTTTTTAACATACCTATAAGCAATTCCATAGCACAGTTTCCAGCACCTCGTCCAAGTCCAGAGATAGTAACATCAAGGAAACTTGTACCATACATCATAGCTTCAATTGTATTTGCAAATGCAAGTTGAATATTATTGTGTGCATGGATACCTACTTGTTTACCTTTTGCTCTTGCTACTTTTACATATTTTTGAGCAAGTTTATTTATCTCTTCTGGGTAAAATGAACCAAAAGTATCTGCAATATAAATAACATCAACATTTGTTTTACTCATCATCGCTAAAGCTTCATCTAAATCTGTATCAAAACATTTTGCAACTGCCATAAGATTTACTGTAGTTTCATAACCTTTTGCATGAGCCTCTTCAATCAATTCAATGGCTGCTGGAAGTTGGTGAATATAAGTTGCAATTCTTATCATATCTACAACCGATTCACTTTTTGGTAATAGTTCAGAATTTACAGTTCTTCCAATATCAGACATAACTGCAATTTTTAGATTTGTATCATTAGAACCAACAATTCTTCTTATATCTTCCTCTTTACAAAAATTCCAAGCACCAAACTCCTCTTCACTCATAAGTGTAGGGGAGTTGTTCTTTCCAATCTCCATATAATCAATCCCTGCTTCTACACAAGTATCATAAACACCTTTTACAAACTCATCTTTAAAGTGAAAGTTATTAACCAATCCACCATCTCTAATAGTACAATCAAAAACTTTTATATCTTTTCTAACACTTAACATTGTTCCCTCTTTTTCTATCATCTTTTATCTCCTTGTATAACTAAAATTCTATTTTGTAGAAGCAATATTTGCTTCATGTAAAGTATCTGCGATCATAAATGCTAACTCTAAAGATTGATCAGCATTAAGCCTTGGATCACATTGCGTATGGTATCTTGATGTTAAATCTTCTGTTGTTATATTACAACTTGTACTTCCTGTACACTCCGTAACATCTTGACCCGTCATCTCAAGATGGATACCACCCGCAATACTACCTTGCTCTTTGTGAATTTGAAAAAATTGTTTCACTTCACTTAAAATATTTGCAAAATCCCGTGTCTTATATCCATTTGATGCTTTTTCTACATTTCCATGCATTGGATCACAAGACCATACAACTTTTTTACCTTCACCTTCAACTCTTTTTAAAAGTTTAGGAAAAAATTCTTGTATTTTATCTGCACCCATTCTTACAATAAGATTTAATCTTCCTGCTTCATTTTTAGGATTTAGAGTATCAATAAGTTGAATTAATTCATCCTCTTGCATAGTTGGTCCAACTTTACACCCAATAGGATTTTGAATACCTCTAAAGTATTCAATATGTGCTTCATCTAAATCTCTTGTTCTATCGCCTATCCATAACATATGCGCAGAACAATCATAATACTCGCCTGTAATAGAATCTTTTCTAGTAAGTGCCTCTTCATAGTTAAGAAGAAGTGCTTCATGTGATGTATATAAAGTTGTTTGGCTTAAAGCAGGAGCATTTGAAGAGTTTATTCCACAAGCTTCCATAAATTTTAAAGTTTCACTTATTTTTGTTGCTAACTCTTCATATTTTTCACCTAAAGGGTGGTTTTTCATATAGTCAAGATTCCATTGATGAACTTTATTAAGATCAGCCATCCCTCCTCTTGCAAATGCTCTAAGTAAGTTTAAAGTTGCTGCACTTTGGTTGTATGCTTTTAAAAGTTTTTTTGGATTTGGCTCTCTTAATTCCAAATCAGCTTCTATATCATTTATAATATCACCTCGATAGCTTGGATACTCAACTCCATTTATCATCTCAGTATCACTACTTCTTGGTTTTGCAAATTGTCCCGCTACTCTTCCTATTTTTACTACAGGTTTACCTGAACTAAATGTCATAACAACAGCCATCTGCATCATAACTTGAAAAAGTGATTTTATATTGTTTGCATCAAATGATTTAAAACTTTCAGCACAATCTCCACCTTGAAGTAAAAATGCCTCACCTCTTGAAACAGCAGCTAGTTGATCTTTTAGTCTTCTTGCTTCTTCCGCAAAAATAAGAGGTGGATATGAACTTAATTCAACTTCAGTTTTAAGCAATTGTTCTGTGTCTTTATAACTTGGCTGCTGTTTTATTGGAAAATTTCTCCAACTACTAGGTGTCCATTTTTTATCCATAATATCCTCTTTTCTAATTTTCTACTTTTAATTTATTTAGCATATTTTTAAAAGATACTTTAAATGATTCTAATCCATCTTTTAAAAGTTGCTCACTAATAATTTCAATATTTATATTCTTATCATTTAACATAGTAACATATTGGTTACATTCCTCTTCTGAAATAATTACAGATGAATTAAATTGATCTTTTTTTATAAATGAATTTATTGTATCTAATGGAGCAGTATTTATCGTATTTGGATATATTAAATTTTCTATATAATAACTAGAATCTAACCTATCCCCTTTTACCCCTGTACTTGCAAATAATGTTCTTATATTTTTATTATTAAATTTTTCAATTTCATAATAACATTTTGTAGCATTTACAATACCTGTTTTAGATGGTTTAATATTTAATAATATTAATTGATCATCTAATTGTCTATCAAATCTACTAACAAATATTGAGATAACTGCTTTTGTATCTTTATCACTTTTTTTAATACCATTATTTAAAGCTTTTGCACATTCTATAGCTTGAATTGGAGAAAATATAAGTGTTGCATTTACACTTATTCCCAAAGATGTTAATTTTTCCATAGCTATATATCCAGCTTGTGTAGCAGGAACTTTTATCATAACATTATCATAGCCAATTGTTTTATGAAGCCTAATACCCTCTTCTATCGTTGCTAAAGAATCATCACTTAACATTGGATCAACTTCTATTGAGATAAAACCATCATCAGAATCAACTTCATAAAGTGGGTGTAAAAGTTCAGCAGCTCTTTTTATATCTGTTACAGCTAACTCTTCATATATTTTTTTGCTATCATTTGCTTGTAGCATAGCTATTTGTTGAGAGTAAGCATCACTAGTAGAGATTGATTGCTCAAAAATAGCAGGATTGCTTGTAGCACCTTGGATAATATCATTTCTCAATAACTTTTGAAAATTATCTTCTAAAAAATCTCTTTCTATAAAATCACACCATAATGAAAAATTGATCTTAGATTTTAAACTCATTATTTAATATCCTTACAAGAGATATCTTCAGCTGTATTTTTCTTAAAATCTACAAGCGCATATCCTTTACACTCTTGGTTTGTTTCATTATTTTTAAAAGTTACAAAATATCTAAACCCTTGGATCTTTGTATCTTTATTTTCAATTTTCAAGACCTTATATACTTTTACATTTTGAATATCTTTATAACCCAATGCATCTAATACTCTAGTTGCTTTTTTTACTTTACCATTTTCAGTTATAAAAAATGTAGCTATACCTGCTAATACAAGCAGAACCATTATAATTATAGTTTTTTTTGGTATTGCTCTCGTTTTGATAGTGGTTTGCATCAATAACCTTTATTTTTAAGGCGTCATGTTAACATAATTTAGATTAAAAAGTAATTCTAATTATCTTTTAGATACAATCTCAATATGAAAACTGTATTGATTTTATTAAATGGAAATATTGCGAGAGTATTGT
>DAOVXU010000092.1 GCA_030635995.1 Arcobacter sp.
AAACAGCAATCAAATGTAAGATCATCAGGTGCTGATGAAGCTATTAAAATTATCCCTAAAAGAGATATGTCTTTAGAGCTTGCTTTAGAGTGGATTGAAGATGATGAGATTGTTGAAATTACACCAATTTCTATTAGAATTAGAAAAAGAGAATTAGAAGTATCTGCAAGAAGAAGAGCATCTAAACAAAAAAAGAATGCTGACGCGTAGTAGTTAAGTATTTGTATTAAAAAGGTTAGTCAAAGATGGCTAACCTTTTTTTATAGTTTAAAAGGTATTAAAATGAAATTTTCGGTTAATAGTTCTTGCCCTTGTGGTAGTAAAAATAAGTATAAAAAATGTTGCCAACCTTTTCATAAAGGTAAATTACCAAAAACAGCATTAGAGTTGATGAAGTCAAGATACAGTGCATATGTGGTAAAAAATATAGACTATATAATAAAAACTACACATAAAGAGAATCTAGACTTTACAATACAAATAAAACAATGGAAAGATGATGTTTTATTGTTTTGTGAAGAATCAAACTTTATAAAGCTTGAAATTTTAGAGACTAATTTAAATGATTTAGAATCATTTGTAACTTTTAAAGTAGAATTGCAAATTAAGAATAAAGATGAATCCTTTGTAGAAAAGAGTAAATTTCTAAAAGAAAATAATATGTGGCTATACCATAGTGCTATAGTTGAATAAAGGTAAAAATTGAGTTTAAAAGAAAAAGTAATAGAGATAAGAGAAGCTAGATGGTTTTCTAATCTTACAACAGCAATAATTATATTTTATGCTTCAGTGTTGGGTGTAAAAACAATAGGTGAGATTGAGGGTGACTATTCAACATTTTTATATCTTATGGATTATTTTGTAACGATATATTTTTTAATAGAGATTATTATTAAAATGAGTGCAGAGAAGAATTTAAAAGATTTTTTTAAGTCTGGTTGGAATATTTTTGATTTTGTAATTGTATTTATAACACTTATCCCACTTGATAATAGTTCAATGGCAGCAGTTGCTAGGCTAATGCGAATATTTAGAGTTTTACGACTTTTAACATCACGACCACAATTAAAAAATATAATAGATATGCTTATAGGTGCAATTCCTGCAATTGTTGATATAGTAATATTGATGTTTATAATTTTCTATGTTTATGCTATTTTAGGTAATTATTTATTTGAATCAGCACCAAGTGGATTATGGAGAGATTTACTTATAGCTATGCTTACTCTTTTTAGAATCCTTACTTTTGAGGATTGGACAGATGTGATGTATGAGGGGATGGAGATACATCCTTGGTCTTGGGTATATTTTGTATCATTTGTAATAATTGCTGCATTTGTATTTTTTAATCTTTTTGTAGCTGTTATAATTGGAGAGATGGAAAAAATCAACAATAAAGATATAGAAGATGAGATACATAATGATAGCAAAAAACTAGATATGATATTAGTAGAGATGACAAGTTTAAAAAATGAGATAAAAGAATTAAAACAGAAGGAAAAAATAAATGGCTGAGTTAAATGAAGATCAAATAAGAGATGTAAATGCAGAAGTTTTAGAGCATATGATGAATCCTAAAAATTATGGTTCAATTGATGATGCAAGTGCTGTTGGTATTGGGCTTGACCCAGCAACAGGAGAATATGCTGTGATATATCTTGATATGGATGAAGATGATAATATAAGAGATATTAAATATGGTTGTAAAGCTTGTCAAGATACTGTTATAGCAGGTTCATTATTTACTGAGATGGTAAAAGGTGCAACATTAACATATGGAATTGAAGCTTCAAAAAGATTAGCAATAAAAATACAAGATGCACCACCAAAACAACAAGCTTGTTCAGGTATGGTTATAAAAGGTTTTGAAGCTGCAATTTTACATTTAAAAAGTCGTGCTGAAGGGGGAACTGAAGATATGGTTACAGTAGAATTAGGAATATCATGTGAAGGTGTTGAAAATAAATAATAAGTACTCCTCCCAGATACCTAAACACACTAGGGAAAAAAGTTCCTTGCTGTATTCCTACCCTGGGGAGTTGCCTTTAAACATAGTTGTAAAGGTCTAAGAGAAGTGGCGACATTATACCTTAATATCATTAATTTAATATTAATTGGTTATAAATAGATATGTATTTTGAATTAACACTTATATCTTATATCATTGATAGAATATTTGGAGAATTTGGATCCATTAAACATCCTGTAGTTTTTATGGGAGATTTTATCTCTTGGTTTGAGAAAAAGTTTTATAAAGATTCTATTTTTAGAGGCTCTCTTCTAACTTTTAGTTTACTTATTATTATTTTTATTATCTCATATTCTTTATCATTTTTACCTTGCTATATTTTAGCTATTTTTGCATCTACTGGAATTGCATCTAAGATGTTGTATGAAAGTGTAAAAGATATTATTCAAAATCCTCAAAATATAAAATATCTAGTAAGTAGAGATACAAAAGAATTAAATTCTTCTGATATAAATAAAGCGGGAATTGAAACTTACGGAGAAAATTTAAGTGATGGGGTTATTGCACCTATTTTTTATCTTTTATTGTTTGGAATAGTTGGAATTGCTATTTATAAGGGGATAAATACTTTAGATAGTATGGTTGGATATAGAGATAAAAGATATGAGAATTTTGGAAAGATATCTGCAAAACTTGATGATATAGCTAATTATATCCCATCAAGAATAACAGCACTTTTGATTACTTTATTATTTTTTAGTTTAAATTCTCTAAAAGCAATAAAAGACTTTGCTCATTTACATGAAAGTCCAAATGCAGGATATCCTATATCTGCATTAGCAGGGGCTATAGGTGTAAAATTAGGAGGCGATACAAGCTATTTTGGAAAGATAAAAAAGAAATCATATTTTGGATATGGTAAAACTGAAATTTTATCACAGGATATTCAAAAAGCTATAGCCTTACAAATAAGGATCGATATTTTTATAATACTTAGTTTATTCTTTTGTTTAGGATTGTAAAATAGAGTTATAAATATCTTTTACACTTTTTCCAGTAAGTTTTGCTATAAGTTTTGCTTTTTGTTTTGGTGGTAATTTTAAATCTTCTAAATCTTCTAAAGTGATACTTTCACCTTTTGAAGATTCTTTTGAATCTACTATAACTACCCATTCCCCTCTAATATCACTATTTTTGAAATCTTCTAAAATAGTAGATGCAACTCCTTTAAAAGTTTTTTGATACATTTTTGTAAGCTCTTTTACTAAAAATAACTCTTTTGTATTATCAAGATTTTTAATCTCTTCAAGTAGCTGAACTATTCTATGGGGAGATTCATAAAGAATTGTTAAATATTCGCTGTTTAATATATCACTTAGAGGACTTTTTCTATTTATTGCTTTATGTGGTAAAAATCCATAAAAAGTAAACTCTTTTTTATTAAATCCACTCATTGCATATGCTGTTAAAAGAGCATTTGCCCCAGGTAGTACATCATATGGGATATTATTTTGAATACAACATTGAACTAATATAGCCCCTGGATCACTTACACAAGGCATACCCGCATCACTCACATAAACTACATTTTTAGTTTTGTAAATATCTATATATTGTTCAGTTGTATATTTTGATTCATTATGGGAATGAACACTTAAAAATTCTTTTTGATTGTCTATTTTGAAATCTAATTTTTGATCAATTAGATTGAAAAGTTTTTTTGTAACTCTTGTATCTTCACACAAGATAAGTTCCGCATCTTTTAAAACATGTAAAGTTCTAAAAGATATATCGAGAAGATTCCCAATAGGTGTTGGAACAAATGTAAGCATTAGTTTAGTGTAACTACTACTTTTTTGCGTATTTTGCGTTGAATTTTTCTATTCTACCAGCAGCATCAACAACTTTGTGTTCACCTGTGAAGAATGGATGACAAGCATTACAAATATCAATTCTCATTGTTTCTACATTTGATTTTGTTTCAAATGAGTTACCACATGCACATGATACTGCACATACTTTGTAATCTGGGTGTATCTCTTTTTTCATTTTGAGTTTCCTTTTTATGTATTTATATCTTTGCGAAAGGTCAAGTCTAGATGTTGCCCTTCAGATAAGTACCACAAAAGAATTAAACACTAGTAAGGGAAGACTAGATTAGTGCTAGTGTTTAATTCTTTTGTGGTACTTTAGTTAAAGTTTGGGAGTCTATCTAAATTTTTCTTAATAGTAAGTAAAATAGAGGTTCCCAGTATTTAAATTTTGGTATTTAGAGATAAAGCATAATATGTGTATAATCAATAAAATAATAAAATTTATAGGAATTGGTATGTTTGATATAATAAATGAGAGTAGTACACGGATTAAGACAGGTGTAGTTTTAGTATTAGTTTTACTTTTAATTGGTTTTATAGATTCGATGAATCTTACTTGGTTGTTTCTTGGTGGAATAATGTTAGTGGCTTTAAGTGAAGCTATGGATCTATTTAAAATAGATGATAGTAAAATATATATTTATGCTATTGGAATATGGGTAGTTGCGTATTTTCATTCAAATCCACAAGATTTGGTTTTTGTGGTTGGTGTGATATTTGCTTCTATTTTAGCGTATACTAAAAATTTAAATAAAAATTTATTTTTACCTCTTATGTACCCTATTGCTTCATACTTGTTTTTACTTGCATTATATGTTTCATATGGGATGAGTACTTTGTTGTGGTTATTAGTTGTAGTTGCAGGTGCTGATGTTGGAGCTTATTTTGTTGGTAAAAGTAAAGGTAAAACTTCTTTTTGTGAAACAAGTCCAAATAAAACTTTAGAAGGAGTTGCAGGAGGAATAGTAACTGCAGCTATTTTAGGGATGATATTTTCTCCTGATTATGTTGGGTTTTTTACAGCTTTATTTATATCATTGATTGTGGCATTAGCTTCTGTATTTGGTGACCTTTTTGAGAGTTATTTAAAAAGAGAAGCAGAGGTAAAAGATAGTGGAGATATATTGCCTGGACATGGTGGTATTTTAGACAGAACTGATGGGTATCTATTTGGTGGTATTATTATGTTGGTTATGTTAAGATTATTTGTTTAAAAGGCTAACTAATGAATCTATTATCTACTTATAATACGAAAAAAATAACTACCGATGAGCCTATTTTGCTATTTGAAGAAGGTGATTATAAGATATATTGGTTAGGTCTTGAACAAGATACAGCTTTTAGATGTAATGTTTATATGATTTGTGATGGGGATGAATATATTATAGTAGATCCTGGAAGTCGTACTCACTTTGATGTTGTAAAAAATAAAGTTGCACAAATTACAGATCTAAAGAATGTTAAAGCACTTATTGTATCTCATCAAGATCCAGATGTAGGTGCTTCTTTTGTTGATTGGTTGGAATTTAATAAAGAGATGTTAATAATTAGTTCTGGAAGAACAAATGTATTACTCCCCCATTATGGTGCTAGTGGATATAATTTTTATGATATATCTGAAAATAATACATATACTTTTAAAAGTGGTAAAATTTTAGAATTTATTGAATCTCCATTTTTACATTTTGCAGGAGCATTTACCACTTTAGATAAAACTGCAAATTTTCTATTTTCTAGTGATATTTGGGCTGCTCTTGATATTGATTGGAAATTGGTTGTAGATAAAGATGAGTTTATATTGCATGAGACTTACATGGATCTATTTCATATAGATTATATGGCTTCAAATATTGCTGCAAGAGGATTTGTAAGAAGATTGGATGGAAAGAGAATAGATGCGATTTTACCTCAACATGGTTCATTGATAAATGGTACTAATGTTCAAGATGCTCTTGATTATCTTGAAAATTTACAATGTGGTATAGATATTATATATAGTGATTTAAAGGATTAGCTGATGCAGTCAAGTGAAGAGTTGAAAGATGAGATAGTAAGATTAAATAAAAAAGTTGATCTATTAACTCAAGCTGTTCATCAAGGTCGTACAATTAAATTAAAATTTAACGAATCAACTAAACTCCTTAAAGCAAAAGATAAAGAATTAAAAGATTTAAATAGTTCATTGGAACAAAGAGTTAAAGATGAAGTTGAGGCAAATCGTGCTAAAGAGGAGATGTTAAATCATCAGTCAAAGATGGCTGCTATGGGTGAGATGATAGGTAATATTGCCCATCAATGGAGACAACCTTTAAGTGTAATATCTACCGCCGCAAGTGGTGTTATGATGCAAAAAGAGTATGATATACTTACTGATAAGATACTAAATAGTTCTTTAGAGATGATTGTAAAAAGTACACAATTTCTATCTCAAACTATTGATGACTTTAGAACATTTTTTCAATCAAATAAAGAAAAATATGATTTTCCAGCATATCGTCCAATTAAAAAAGCACTATCTATGGTGGAGGCATCATTTAAAAATAATAATATTGAATTGATTTTAAATTTAGATGAAACATTAGTTATAAATGGATTTGAAAATGAGTTTATACAGGGTTTAATAAATATTCTTAATAATGCTAGAGATGCTTTAAAATCAAATATAAAGGATGATTCAGAGAGATTTATTTTTATAAATTTATATAAAGAAGATAGTTATAGTGTAATTACTATAAAAGATAATGCAGGTGGAATTCCTCAAGATATAATTAAAAAAGTGTTTGATCCATATTTTACAACAAAACATAAATCACAAGGTACAGGGATAGGTTTATATATGACAAATGAGATTATGGTA
>DAOVXU010000012.1 GCA_030635995.1 Arcobacter sp.
AAAACAAATAAAACTTCATAATAAAATAAAAATATTAAATGATTCTTTAGAGATAAAAGTAAAAGAGGAGATTGAAAAAAATAAACAACAACAACTTCTAATGCTTCATCAAAGCCGTCTTGCACAAATGGGTGAGATGATAAGTATGATAGCTCACCAATGGAGACAACCATTAAATAACTTAGCTATGTTAAATCAGACTATTATATTAAAATATAATAGAAAAAAATTAGACGATAAAATTGTAGAATATTTTAAAGAAAATTCAAAAATACAGATACAAAATATGTCAAAAACTATTGATGATTTTAGAGATTTTTTTAAGCCTGAAAAAAATAAGGTTGAATTTGTATTAAATAATATGATAAATAATACTTTAGATATGATAAAACCAATATTTACAAAAAATAAGATAAAAATACTATTTGAGAATAAAGAAGAGTTTAAAATAATAGGATACCCAAATGAATTAGGTCAAGCTATTTTAAATATAGTAAATAATGCACAAGATGCTTTAGCAGAACAAGATATAAAAGATAAAAAAATAGAGATAACTTTAAATAAAATTAATAATAAAATTATTTTAACAATTAGCGATAATGCAGGTGGTATTGCTGATAATATGATGGATAAAATATTTGAGCCATACTTTTCAACAAAAGAGGATAAAAAGGGTACAGGAATAGGTTTGTATATGACAAAATTAATTATTGAAGAACATATGGATGGAAAGTTGAGCGTATCAAATAATAATAATGGTGCGGTATTTGATATAGTATTTAGTTCTTAAAAATTCAAGTAGCTTCACCTATAATAAAATATATCATAAAAACTACTTTACTTTGTTATTTATTATATCGTGATCTCTTTAATATCTGCAATTTTTCTAAATGCTTGATACACTAATCCAATAATATTTTTTCTATTATTTTTAAGTTTTTCATCTTCATGGTTTACTAATACATTATCGAAAAAATTATCTAGTTTAGTTTTTAGAGAAAAAAGTGCCTCTAACTCTTCATCATAAGTTGGATAAGATTTTGATACAACGTCACTGTATGCTTTATATAATTCTTTCTCTTCCTCATCTTCAAATAGTTTTTTATCTATTGAAATTTCACTTGTAACATCTATATCTTTTATAATATTTGCAACTCTTTTAAAAGTAGTTGCTATCTCTTTAAAGTCACTACTATTTACAATTGGATTTAGAGCTTCAATTTTTTGAGATATTTTTAATATATCTTTTTCTCCACTACTTAAAACAGATTTAATTACACTTGGATTTACCTCTTTAAATATCTTAAAAAGTCTATCATTAAAGAATTCATTTATTTTTTCAATATCAATGTTGTTATACTCTTTTTGTAGTTTAACCATTATACTGTTAAGATCTAAATTAAGGTTATGTGTTATACAAATCTTAACTATACCAGCAGCAGCTCGTCTAAGTGCAAATGGATCTCTACTTCCTGTTGGTATCATTCCCACACTAAATAATCCCATTAAAGTATCAAGTTTATTAGACAATGCAACGATAGAACTAAACAGAGTTGATGGTACTTCACCATCCTCTTTGTTAGGTAGATATTGCTCTTTAAGTGCTATACATAAATCCTCATTTTCTCCAGCTTTTTTAGCGTAGTAATATCCCATAAGACCTTGAAGTTCTGTAAATTCATAAACCATATCAGTAAGTAAATCTGACTTTGCCATCATCACAGATTTAGTTAAAAGCTCTTTATCTTCTACTCCAAAAACATCTGCTAATGTAAGTGCAATTTTACACTCTCTTTCACATTTTTCATATACACTTCCAAGACCCTCTATAAATGTAATCTTTTTAAGACCTTCATTTTGTAGTCCATTTTTAAGGTCATTGTTCCAGAAAAACATACCATCAGCAAGTCTAGGTCTAAGAACCTTTTCATTTCCAGCTATTATTTCACTAAAATCTGTAGTATAAGCATTTGATACCACTATGAACTTATTTGTAATCTTACCATCTTTATATACTGCAAAATATCTTTGATGCTCTTTCATAGAGTTTACAATAACTTCTGTTGGTAGTTCAAGGAACTCTTCATCAAACTGCCCTACTAAAGCTGTAGGATATTCTGTAATTGCAACTATCTCTTCAAGTAACTCTTTATCTATCTCTATACTAAAGTTATTCTCTTTTTGAAGTTTTTCCATCTGCTCTAAGATAATTTTTCTTCTCTCATCTTGATATAAAATTACACCATTCTTATCAAGCTTACAAAAATAATCTCCAGCAAAGTCAAAATCAAATCTATCATAAGATACCATTCTATGAGCAAAACTATTTGCACAAGATACAACATCAAACAATTGGGCATCTACTATCTCATCACCCAACATAATAGTAAGACCTCTTATTGGTCTTATGAAGTTTTTATTTAAACTTCCCCATCTCATAGTTTTACCAAATTCTAGTTTTGATACAAATTCATTTACCATACTTCCAAGTAGATTTTTTGCCTCTATCCCTTTTTGCTCTTTTTTATAGTAAAGAACTTCTCCCCTACCCTTATCAATAGAACTTAACTCAGATATATCAACTCCACATTTTTTAGCAAATCCAAGAGCAGCACCTGTTGGTTCATCATCTTTATATGCTATTGTAAGTGGAGCTCCAAGCATCTCTACAATAGAATCATCTTGAGCCACTTTAAATTCTCTATGCCAAAATACAAGCCTTCGGGGTGTATAGTAGAAGTTAAATTCACAAAGTAAATTATTTGCATCAAGTATATCAGACCACTTCTTTTCAATATTTGGTAACTCTTTTAAAAATGGTATTGCTGGTAACTCTTCAACTGAAATTTCTATTAATAGTGGTTTAATCATCTTTTTTATCTTCCTTCATCTCTTCACTTTTTTTCATTCGTTCTTCTGATTTTCTTTTTCTTTCGTTATTTTGTTCAACCATTTGTCTATTAAATCCTGCTAAAACCATAACTAACAATCCTATAAAAAGTATTACAACTATTGTATCTATAACTGTACCCATTAAATTTCCTTTATCTCTTCTTTATAAATTACACCATCTATTCCATTTATAGCTATGGTTTCTATCTCATCATCATTTGAAATTATTTCTAAGATTTTAGAATCAAACATATAATTTTCTGCAACTTTTTGAATTTTTTTAGCAATAGAATTATCAACTATAATATATCTGGCACTTAAACTATTTGAAAAAATAGCTTCTTTAATATTTGATACAACTACCGCACTATTTACATTATTTGCATAACAATAGTTAAGGATATTAATATTGTAAGTAAAAGCAACTATACTATTTGGTTTTGTTTTGGATATATCTTCTATAGTTTCTATATTTTGAATACCTATATGAGGTATGTTTTTATTTCCTATAATTATCATTATTTAGGTAAGCACTCTTTTGAGCAATAATATTTACCATTGCTAAGTATCGCTTCATCTTTTGATATAAAAGTTTTACAAGTTGGACATTCATCTAGTACATCTATAACATCATTATTTTTTTTCTTTATATCTCGTTCTCTATTTCTTTTAAAAAATACAATGTAAACTAAAAATATTACAGCTAAAAGTGCCATTAATTTAAAAATCATTCAAACAATCCTTTTCTTTTTATATATAAGAAGTTTCTAAACTCCCCTACACTTATTATTTCATACTTATTTAATTTTATCTCTTCTATCTCTTGTTCACACAAGCTTCCTTTATAAAATATAAATTCAGTTTGTTCATTTGA
Organism: Arcobacter sp.; assembly: GCA_030635995.1. Classification (GTDB taxonomy): domain Bacteria; phylum Campylobacterota; class Campylobacteria; order Campylobacterales; family Arcobacteraceae; genus CAIJNA01. Next base: position 3,767 of record DAOVXU010000012.1, read on the forward strand.
TATGTTTTGAGTTAAAGATAGAAGTAATGATGTATTTGTAACTGCTCTTGAAGTTATAAGATCATAAGATGTAGGAGATATATCTTGAACTTTTGTATGTAAAACTGTTACATTTTTTAGTCCTAATGCACTTTTAACAAAATTTAAAAATGCAACTCTTTTTACTTTTGGTTCAACTAAAACACATTTAGTATCAGGTCTTGCAATTGCTAAAAGCATACCTGGATACCCTGCCCCAGTCCCCACATCAGCAAACGATTTAAAATCATTTAAAAACTTCAATGGATAAACACTATCAACAATATTTGCTATAATATCAGGTGTTCGTAAAGCCTTTGCTGAGGTAAAATTATGTACAGCACCCCATTCTTGTAAAAGTGATATAAAAGTATCACATCTTTCATAAAATTTATCATCAAATGATAATTTAATTTTCTCTAGTTCTATTTTTAATTGTTCATTTTCCATACTGTATTAAATAATCCATTTCTTATTTTATATTAGATTGTAACTTTTTGAAATATTCTTTTCTATCTATTATTGCGATTATATACTAACTTAGCTAACATTTAAATTTATGTAAGTCTAAAATATTTTTATAAGTGATAATCTTAGATCCAAAGAGCTGTTAGTGATACTACTTTTCTGGTTATTTTTTAATTTTTAATAATATTATACTTTTGGATATTAATAGAAAATACATTTCTTTGCAAAAGTTTTAGATAGGGATTAGTTAGTAGTGGTACCAGTGGCCGGACTCGAACCGGCACGCCCGAAAGCGGGGGATTTTGAATCCCCTAAGTCTACCATTCCATCACACTGGCAATTTTTAGATATAAAAAAACCTAGCTATAAAATAACTAGGTTTAAATATGGAGAGTTAATTATGCTTTAACTGCATCTTTTAAAGCTTTTCCAACTTTAAACTTAGCAACTGTAGTTGCTGGAACTTGAACTTCTGCACCTGTTCCTGGTACTCTAGCAACTCTAGCAGCTCTTTCAGATGTAGAGAATGTACCAAAACCAATAAAAGAAACAGTTTCTTTTTTCGCAAGTGTTTCAGTAATTGTTTCTAATGATGCTTCTAATGTAGCCTTAGCGTCTTTTTTTGATAATCCAGTCTTTGCAGCAACTGCATCGATAAATTCAGCTTTATTCATAATAGTGTCCTTTAAATTTTATTAACAGAACTTTATAATATTAAAGCTTTAATGTAGCTAAAATTGCGGTATATTAGGCTATATTAAAGAAAAAAAGCTTATTTTATTTTAAAAACATTGTGATATAATACTAAATTATAAATTATAATAAATTATTAAAGGTTATTTATGTCTACTATAATTCCACATATACCAGTTTTATTTAATGAAGTTATTGATACTTTTAAAGATATTAAATCTGGTTATTTAATAGATTGTACACTTGGTTATGGTGGACATTCTTTAGGAATATTAAAATCAAATGATAAGATTCAATTAATATGCAATGACCAAGATGATGAAGCATTAAATTTTTCTAAAAATAGATTGGAAGAATTTAGTTCTAGAATTACTTTTAATAAAGGTAATTTTAAAAATGTTGTTTCAGATTTTAAAGATAAAGAGATCACAGGTATATTAGCTGATATAGGTGTATCATCATTGCAATTAGATAAATTAAATAGAGGTTTTAGTTTTAAAAGTGATACTTTAGATATGAGAATGGATCAAAACCAATCACTTGATGCATCAGTTGTTGTAAATACTTACTCACAAAAAGATTTAGAATATATATTAAAAGAATATGGAGAAGTTAGAGAATATAAAAAAGTAGCCTCTCTTATCATTCAAAATAGACCATTTGAAAGTGCTATTAAATTATCAACACTTTTAGAAAAAAATTTATATAAAGGTAAAATTCATCCAGCAACTTTACCTTTTCAAGCTATTAGAATAGAAGTAAACAATGAATTAGGTGTATTAAAAGATCTATTTAAAAGTATAGAAGATGCGAATCTTTCAAATTGTACTGTTGCTATTATTTCATTTCACTCTTTAGAAGATAGAATTGTGAAAAATTATTTTAAAAAATGGACTAAAAAGTGTATTTGTCCTTCAAATGTATTTAGGTGTGAATGTGGTAACAATAATCAAAAAGGTAAAATATTAACAAAAAAACCAATTGTACCAACAGCTCAAGAGATAAAAGAGAATGGAAGAAGTAGAAGTTCTAAAATGAGAATTTTTAAATTTGATTAAAGAGCAAATTAAATTTGAATTATCTGCTAAAAGTTCAATTCTATTAACTTTAACTATATTGATATTTGCACTTATAATATTTATACCAAAAATATATCTAAGAAATAATATATATTATGTAAGTAAAGATATAAATAGATTATATTCCCATTATATATCATTAAAAGAGGAAAATAAATTTTTACATCAACAATTAGAAGATGCCAAATTTAAAAATCAAATAACTGATTCTTTAATGTTAGAAAAGATAAAAGAGTAATTTATCTTATTTTAGCTATTTTACTATTAGATACTTTGTAGATTTTAGATGGATTCTTTTCATTAAAATCATCCTTTGTATAGATAATAATATCACTTTTTTCAACTGCATATTCTAAATCAAAATTTTTATTTGTTTGATTTGCTGATGTAGAATATAAGATATCAAATTTATCTATAAACTCAATATGTTTACTATTTTTAGATACCACTCTAAAACTATTGTTATTTGGATATATAAAAGTTGTATTTTTTGATCTTCTAATTTGATTTTTAAAATGGTTAGGAATTCTTGTATTTTCTAAAAGGATTTTAAAACTACTAACAACTTGTAATATTTTTTGAGTTGTAGCTCTTTGTTTTATACTGCTTAGTTTTTTATCATTAGAAGATAAAAAACCAACAGTAGTATCTGTTTGGACTAAATATGTTTTACTATTAATCAGCCAAAAAGTCCTGAATACATTTTGGAGCTAAAGAATCTTTATCTTTTTGGGCTTCAATAGCCTCAATAGATGCTAAAGCACCAGATACAGTTGTTACATAAGGTACATTTACCCTTAATACTGTTCTTCTTATTTGAACACCATCATCTTTACTAGACTCTTTACCATCACTAGTATTTATAGCCATAACAATCTCTTCATTCATAAGTGAATCTGTAATATTTGGTCTACCTTCACTCACTTTTAAAACTTTTTCACAATCTACACCAGCATCAGAAATAATTTTATATGTACCACCAGTTGCTACAATTTCAAATCCAAGATGAACTAATTTAGATGCAATAGTAGGAGCAAATTCTTTATCTAAATCTGCTAAAGATATAAATACTTTTCCACCATCACTAGGTAAAAAGTTTTTAGCTGAATCTTGTGCTTTTGCAAATGCTTTTCCAAAATCTTTACTTATACCCATAACTTCACCTGTTGATTTCATTTCAGGTCCAAGAATAAGATCAGCACCACTTAATTTATTAAATGGAAAAACTGCTTCTTTTACAGAAATATGGTCTTTTAATATTGGAAGTAAAAGGTTTGGTGTAGTTTCATTTGTAATATTTACAATTTTTCCATTTTTATCATATGCTTTTAAAGCATCTCTTAAAGATTCACCAAACATTACTCTAGTCGCAACTTTAGCAAGTGGAATACCAGTAGCTTTTGAAACAAATGGTACAGTTCTAGAAGCTCTAGGATTTACCTCAATTAAGTAAATTTTACCTTGATGAATTGCATATTGAGTATTCATAAGCCCTATTACACCAAGCTCTAAAGCCATAGTTTTAGTTTTCTCTTCAACCTCTTTTAATAACTCATCACTTAAAGATATTGGAGGTAAACTACACGCTGAATCACCAGAATGAATACCAGCTTCTTCAATATGTTGCATAATTCCACCAATATATACATCAGTACCATCAGATATACAATCTACATCAAGTTCAATAGCTCTATCTAAAAATTTATCTACAAGTACTGGAGCGTCATTTGATACAGATACTGCTTCTGCCATATACTCTTTAAGTTCGGCATCATTATAAACTATTTTCATACCTCTACCACCAAGTACAAAGGATGGTCTTACAAGAACAGGATATGTAACTCTATTAGCAATAACTAAAGCTTCTTCTAAAGTAACTGCGGTTCCATTATCTGGTTGTAAAAGTCCAGCTTTTTCAACAAAAGTAGAAAATTTTTCTCTATCTTCAGCAAGATCTATAACTTCAGCAGTTGTACCAATAATTTTTCCACCAATATTATGAATTGCATTAGCAAGTTTTAAAGGAGTTTGTCCACCAAAATGTACAATAATACCATCTGGTTGTTCAGTTTCAATTACACTTCTTACATGTTCAAAATCAATAGGTTCAAAGTATAATATATCAGATGTATCATAATCAGTAGATACAGTTTCTGGATTACAGTTATACATAATAGTTTTTACACCTATTTCATTTAAAGCAAACGAAGCGTGACAACAACAATAATCAAACTCAATCCCTTGTCCTATTCTATTTGGTCCACCACCAATAATAAGAACTTTTTTATCATTAGATTTTTCCACTTCTATTTTAGGTACTTGTGTAATATTTGTAGTTGAATAAAGATATGGAGTAAGTGCTTTAAACTCAGCAGCACAAGTATCAACTTCATTGTATTCTAAATTAACATCTAACTCTTTTCTTGCATTATAAATATCATCTTCAGTTTTTCCAATAAGAGAAGCTATCATAACATCAGAAAATCCAAATGTTTTCATTTTTCGCAACATTGTAGCATCACTTAAAATTGTATTTTTAGAATTTAGAATTTCACATTCTGCATTGTATATTCCTCTAAATTGATCTAAAAACCAAGGATCAATAGCACAAAGATCAAATAACTCTTCATTTGTAAGACCTTGTCTCATACCATCCATTAAATATAAAAGTCTATTTTCATTTGGTCTTCTAATCTCTTTTTTAGTTGTAGTTTCGTCTGCATTCATACTATCAAAACCACTAAGTCCAGTTTCTAATGAACAAAGTGCTTTTTGAACAGATTCTTTAAATGTTCTACCCATAGACATAACTTCACCAACAGATTTCATAGCAGTTGTAAGTGTAGAGTTTGCATTTGGAAATTTTTCAAAAGTAAATCGAGGTATTTTTGTAACAACATAATCTATTACAGGTTCAAAAGATGCCGTAGTTCCCGTAATATCATTTTCAATCTCATCAAGTGTAAATCCAACAGCAAGTAATGTTGCAACTTTAGCAATAGGATAACCAGTCGCTTTAGATGCAAGAGCAGAACTTCTTGAAACTCTAGGATTCATCTCAATTACTATCATTCTACCTGTCTTAGGATCTATAGAGAACTGTACATTTGAACCACCAGTATCAACACCAATCTCTCTTAAAATATCAAAAGAGGCATTTCTCATATTTTGATACTCTTTATCTGTTAAAGTTAAAGCAGGTGCTACAGTAATACTATCTCCTGTATGTACACCCATTGGATCTAAATTTTCAATAGCACATATGATGATACAGTTATCTTTATTATCTCTAATAACTTCCATCTCATATTCTTTCCAACCCAACATAGACTCAATAATCTCAATTTCATTTACAGGCGAAGCATCGATACCAACTCTAGCTAAATCCTCAAATTCTTCCATATTGTATGCTACACCACTTCCAGTTCCTGCAAGGGTAAAAGAAGCTCTACTAATTACAGGAAAACCTATCTCTTTAGCAACTACCATCGCTTCATCAACAGTATAAGCATAATTACTTTTTGGTAAATCCATACCAATTTTCACCATCGCTTCTTTAAACAACTGTCTATCTTCACCTTTTTTAATAGCATCAGGATGAGCTCCAAGAAATTCAATCCCATCAAGCATACCTTTATCATACATAGATGTAGCAACATTCAATGCAGTTTGTCCACCCATTGTTGGTAAAATAGCATCAATATTTTCATTTTTTATAATTTGAGAGATCATCTCTTCAGTAATTGGCTCAATATATGTTCTATCAGCAAACTCTGGATCAGTCATAATAGTAGCTGGATTTGAATTGATAAGAACAACTCTATAACCTAACTCTTTTAAAGTTTTAGTTGCTTGAGTACCAGAATAATCAAACTCACAAGCTTGACCAATAATAATTGGTCCAGAACCTATTAATAAAATCGATTTAATATCTTCTCTTTTTGGCATAGTATATTTTCCTTGATAATTTCTATTAAAATTTAATGATTGTATCCAAAATATACTTAAAAAAATATGATATTATTATTCGTTTCTTAATACCTCTAATACATCAATTTTAGTTGCCTTATATGCAGGATAATAAGATGATAATAAAACGATAACTATTGAACCAATTACAATGGATACAAAATCTACAGTATCTAATACTAGTGGTAATTTAGATGTACCATAAACATCAGCAGGTAATGATATAATATTAAAATTATCAAGTATAAACATACCCCCAAATCCAAGTGCAATACCAAAAACAACTCCACCAATTCCTATAATAGTACCTAATTTAAAAAATATATATTTAACCTCTTGTGTTGTTGCACCCATAGATAAAAGTAATGCAATCTCTTTTCTTCTACTCATAACAGTCATAAGAAGAGAACTTATTATATTTAAAGAGGCTATTAAAATTATAAGCATAAGGACTATAAATAAAGCTTGTTTTTCTAGCTCCATTGCTGAAAAGAAATTACCATTTTGTTGCCACCAACCCACTATTCCAACACTAAATTCAGGTAAAACTTTTTGTATCTTTTTAATATCATCCATAGGATTATCGCTATATATATGAATGCCATCAAAAACATTTTTATCTTTTTGCAATATAGTTTGAAGTGCTTCAATAGATGTATATAGATATGCTTTATCATAAGCTGTAAGACCAGATTTAAAACTAGATTTATAAGTAAATCTTTTCATTTTAGGGATCATAGAAAAACCACTAGGATTTAAAGTAGTAAAATATAAAGTTAGCTTTTGACTGTGATATAAAGAGAGATCATCTTTAATCCCCTCCCCCACTATTAAGTCATATTTTTTAAAATTATTTACTTGATCTATAGCTTTTTTATATATTTTATTAATAAGTGCTTCTCTTTTAGGATCAACTCCAAAAATCATCCCACCACTCATATCTCCGTCACCTTGCAACATAACTTGAGATGAGAGATATGGGGAAAATTGCATCTTAGGAAATTTATTTTCCAACTCCTCTAATAATTCTTTATTTACACTATTTTGAAATTTTGGATAGATACTAAGTGGGTAATTCATAGTAAAAAGTTTATCTTCAAACTCTTTTGCTGTACCATTCATAATCGCCATAGCGATAATTAAAACCATAACACCAATAGCAACACCAACAAACGCAAGTATTGCACTTATACTTATAAATGGATTTTTATGATCAAATTGAAGATACTTTTTTATTATAAAATTAACTAAATTTTTATTCATTCTAATTTTGCCTTTTATAAGACTTTAAACCCCTCTTCTAAGTCTAATGTTCCTTCATAAAAAGCTTTTCCTATAATTACACCAGCAATATTTCCATTGTTTTTACAATTTACAATATCATCAATATCTTTTACCCCACCAGACGCAATAGTATCAACTCCACTAGCTAGTGCAATCTCCTCAGTCCATTGCACATTTACACCACAAAGCATACCATCTTTAGAAATATCTGTACATATAATAGCTTCTACACCTGCACTTGCAAACTCTTTGGCTAAATCAGTAGCCCTCATAGTTGAAACCTCTGCCCAACCCTCAACAGCAACCATCCCATCCATAGCATCTATACCAACAGCAATTGGATATTTAGAAGCCATATCTTTTACAAATTGAGGATCTTTAACAGCAATTGAACCAAGTATCAATCTATCAACTCCAAGCTCAATATACATCTTAATAGTCTCTTCATCACGAATACCACCACCAAGCTCTATTTTTAGATTACAGTTTTCTCTTATCTTCTTAATTTGCTCTAAGTTAGCTGGTTCACCCGCAAATGCACCATTTAAATCAACAATATGAAGCCATTTACTCCCAAGCTCTTCAAATCTCTTAGCAACCATCCAAGGCTCATCACTATATATCTTTGCACTTTCCATAAGACCTTTACTAAGTCTTACTGCTTTTCCATCTTTTAAATCAATTGCTGGTAAAATATCCATCTATAACTCCATAAAATTTTTAAGTATTTGTATCCCATTGTCGTGAGATTTTTCTGGGTGTGGTTGAAAACCGTAAATATTGTCTTTTTGTACTGCACTTACAAAATCATATCCATAATGTGTTGTACCAATTGTATACTTCTCTTCAGTAACAATATGAAATGAATGTACAAAATAAAGGTATGGATTTTCAACATCTTTAAAAAGTTTATTCTCTTTATTAAAAAGTTTATTCCATCCAACATGTGGAACTTTATGTTCACTCATATCCATTTTAGATTTATCAAAAGCTATCACTTTCCCAGGAATTAATCCTAACCCTTTTGCATATCCAAACTCTTCACTAGATTCAAATAAAAGTTGCATACCTAAGCAGATACCAATTATAGGTTTTCCACTTGATGCAAACTCTTTAACAGCCTCAAGCATACCTGTATCATTTAAATGTTTCATAGCATCAGCAAATGCACCAACACCAGGCAATATTACTCTATCATAATTTTTCAGTTTATTAGGATCCGATACTATATCAGCTTTTGCATCAATCAGTTTACAAGCATTATAAACACTTGCTAAATTTCCCATATTATAGTCAACTATTGCTACCACATACCACTCCATATAATTTATATTTGTAAGGGTATCATAATCTTTGTATTAAAGTACTTATATGATTGTTTAGCTATCTTAGAAACTATCACTAGCTACTTGAGCCAAATCCCAAAATAATTTATTTGTAATATCTTTATTTTTTATTTTACTATTTAACTCTTCAAGATCATCATTAAATCGCTCAATATATCTAAATATTTTACGAAGTACATATTCATGGTTATTATAATAATCTTTATTTTTAAGTGTTGCTTCTAAGATTTTTTCTGTAAACATTTCAACTTTATCTAAAATATCAATATCATTCATAATCGTATAAGAGATAAATATCTCATCCCCATGAAATTTATCACACAAACCGTCAAAACAACCCAACTTACTAACAAATCTTTTATCGTGTAAAAAATCTTGATTCATATATTTTAAAATTTTATATTTTATATGATCTTCATATATAAGATTTATAACATCCAGTATAAAATATTTATTATTTTGTAAAGTTGGTGCATATTGTAGATTTTCAATATTCCTCATAGTTGCAACAGCAGCTATTTCATGATCTAACCGTAATGATTCTGACATATATTTCAAGATAGGTTCATTGTGAGGATAGTTATCTGTCTCTTTAGTTACAGCAACCAAAGCAAGCTTTCTACTTGCTTGTAATCTTTGACTTAAATACAAATAAGTTCTATTATATTTTACAATAGCATTTTGGGCAAATTCCATATCATCTAAAATTCGAGGTGCAATATTATTAAGAATATCATCACCCATATTATATCTGTTTAATTGATGATTCCACATATCTCTTTTAGCTTCATTTTCACTTGATACAGAACCAGCAGTTAAACCTAATAACCGTATCATAAGATTTTTATTTGTATAGGAATTAGAACCAATAGCTCTTAGTAAAAGACTTTTATCTTGCCAATAACTAACAGCACCAAATATATTATCAATAGCTTTTTTCATAAATTATTGTATCTTAGCATCACTTAAAGTTAAAGCAAATAAAACCTCACAATTTGATTTTTCTATCACTTCTTTTGCCTCTTTAAGTGTAGAACCTGTTGTAATAATATCATCCACTAAAATAATCTTTAGGTTCTGTTTACCTTTATATTTAAAATCTCTTTTATGCTTTTGCCTATATTCAAGGCTCTTCCCTGCATATTTTAATCTATTTCGTGCTTTTAAAGTTGAATAAATTGGTGTTATATTTTTTGATCTTAAGGCATTTACTAATATTGCACTTTGACTAAACTCATGAGTTGTATTATCATCTACAGATACAGCAACAACATTTTCATCAAAATTAAAATTATCAGCAAACTTTTTAAAACTAAGATTTGCTAAAATTTTATAAACCCTATCCCCATAAAATTCATACTTTGTATTTAATAACTCTTTTATATCTTCATATTCAAAAAAACTATAAACAGCAAAATCATCATCTAATTCTCTTTTTTTAAAGATGGATTGCAGTAAATTCTCTTGACAAGTTTTACAAATAATCTGTATAGATAAATTTTGACAACTTAAACACCTCACACAAGTACCTTTTTAATAATATATTTATATAAATACAATATATCAAAACTAAGTTTACACAAATATTATTAGGTATGTTTGATAACATCCTTTAGATCTAAAATAATTTTTGATTGTTTATGAAGTAATTCATTTTTATCTTTTAGCTCATTTTTAACAAAAAGTAATTCGTCAGTAACTTTATTTAATTCATTATTTAATAGTGATTCTTGACTATCTAATTTATTTGATAGTTCTTTATGAAATTCATCTTTATCATGTAATAAAAGCCTTTGGTCTTTTATTTGTGATTTGTGATTTTTTATCTCATATTCATAGCAATGTACTTGTGTAACTAATTTATCAGATTTCTTCTTTTCTTGAATAATTCTATTTTTCAAATGTTTAGCATCAAAATATTTTGTATTATCTTTTAATTTTAAATTTTCAGATTTTAAATCTTTAATTGTACTATTATATTTACTAACCAAATCTCTAACCTGTGTTTTAAATTCTCTTTTTTGATTCTCTTCATCTGTTGTTAAAAATCTTATAGCCATATAACCAATTATACTAGTATCGATATCATTATAAAGGGGAAATATAGTTGCATTTACATGATAAGAATCACCATTTTTAGCTTTATTCTTAATCTTACCATACCACTCTTTTTCATCCTTAATTGTTTCCCATAAACCCTTAAAAGTAGATTTTGGTATATCTGGATGTCTTACTATATTATGATGTTGCCCAATTAATTCATCCCTTGTATATCCAGAGGTATCGCAAAAAATATCATTAACAAAAGTTATCACCCCTTTTGTATCTGTTTTTGAAACAATAGCAACTTTATCTATAATACTTAAATACTCTTTTGCTTCATTATGATTATGAATAGCAACTTTATGATTATATGTTGCTCTTGCTAATTTTAATATTTGTAGAATTAATTTTTTCATATTTATTGGCTTTAAGCATAAAAAAGAGACATCATTCTCTATAGCTTTTAATAAATTATCATTATTAGCATATCCTGTAGTGATAATAAATGGAATATTTTTATTAAGTAAACGGATATTTTTCAATAAAGATATTCCATCCATATCTGGCATATTTATATCACTAACAATAATATCAATATGTATAGACGAATCTACTTTCAAGGAGTCATTAAAAATTGTTAAAGCTTCTAACCCATTAGATGCAAGGATAACTTTTTTAAATCCTTTGGAAAAAATAAGTTCTACATCTTCCCTTGTCTCAATATCATCTTCAACATATAAAATAGTAAGTGTTTTTAAAAATTCTATATCAATCATTATCAAGTGTCTCCTAATAATTAAATTATATCAAATAAGAATTGTTTAAAAATGACAATTAAGATAAAAGAATAATAGTATTTGTCATATTTATGATATTATTTTAACCGATAACCACCTCCATAAATATTTTCAATAAAAAAATCATCATTTTCTATTGTTTTATTTATTTTCTTTTTAAATCTTGAAATAAGTTGAACAATATTATTATCATTAAAATTATCATTATTAGAAATTTCAAGTGATATTTCATTTGTAGTTAAAAACTTTGATCTATTTAATATTAATAATTTTATTATACCAATCTCATTTTTAGTAAGAGGTATTTGAATATCTTTATAAAGAAGTTCTATAGAATTCTTATCCCAAATAAAATTATTAGTTAAAATCAACTGACTATTTTCAATAGAGATCTCTTTTATAACTTTATTTATAGCATCTTTTAATTCAAAAATTTTAAAAGGTTTTATAATATATGAACTAACTTTTAACTCTATAGCTTTAAGGAGTTTATCTTTATCACTATACGCTGTTAAAAAAATAATTGGTGTTTTATTGTCATATTCTCTTATCTTTGAAGCTACTTCCAGTCCACTCATTTTAGGTAGATTTATATCTAATAAAACAATATCAGGTTTATGCTCATTAAATAATTTTAGAGCCTCTACACCATCACTTGCTGTATATATTTGATAAAAATATCGTTTAAGTAAATATCCTAAATCTTCTAGTGCTTCAATATCATCCTCTACACATAATAACTTTAATTTATCCATATATACCCTTATAATATTATTTTAAAAGTTACACCATAACTATTTGATGCAAATTCCAGTTTACCTTTCATGCTATCTTCAACAATCATTTTTGCCATATAAAGTCCTAAACCTGTACCTTCACTTTTAAACTTTGTTGTAAAATATGGCTCAAAGATTTTTAAAATTACATCCTTAGGTACCCCACCACCATTATCAACAATCTCTATTGTTAAATTATCTTTTAATGTAATGATTATATCTATTTTTGGATTAATAGTATTCTTTATATCAAAATTATCTATAGCATTATTTAACACTATAAGTAAAACTTGAATTAATTCATTTTCATATGTTTTATAAATAACTTTATCTAAACTAGATATATTAAGTTCTATATTTGATAATCTTGTCTCTATGAGTTCAATAGATTTATTCATTATTTCTACTATATCAATCTCTACCATATGCTTATTAGGGTGAAAAAAATTGGTAAAATCTTCAATTGTATTAGACATATATTTAAGATTTTTTTGAGCATTTTGGATCTTTTTTTGGATTATCTGTTTATCAATAATTGGATCTTCTACTACTGTATCAATAACTTCTAAACTTAAATTTATCCTATTTAGTGGTTGTCTCCATTGATGTGCAATATTACCCAACATCTCACCCATAGAGGCGAGTTTTGATTGTTTAAACATTAAAGCATCTTTTTTTCTATTTTTTTCAACCTCTTCTTTTATCTTTAATTCTAAATTTGTATTTAAATGTTCTATCTCTTTTTGTAATCTATTTTGTCTTATTAAAAAGAAAATAAGAATAAACAATGAAAATATAAACCCAAAAGAGGTTTTCCAAAGAAGTGTATAATCTATCCCTTTTTCATATTTTATCGCCATATAGTTATTGAATATATTTTGTTTAACTTTATTTGGTATATCTTGAATAGCTTTTTGGAAAATATTTAGTAATATCAAATCATCATTTCGAACAGCAATACCCAATTCCCATCGTTCTGTAAATTTTCCTGTTATTTTAAGATTTGCTATATAATTTGTTTTAAATACATATCCAATATCTGCAACATTACCAATAAATCCAAATATTTTACCATCTGCAACTTTATGGAGTCCATCTTGTGTGTTTTTTACTTCAATGATATTTAAATTTGGATATTTCTTTTTTAATACCTCTATCAAAGCATACCCTTGAACTAAACCTACTTTTTTATTATTTATATCTTGAAAATTATCTATAAAAGGGATATCATCTTTAGTTGCCAATACAAGAGGAATACTAATATATGGTTCTGTAAAATTCATATATTGTTTTCTTATATCTGTTTTCATAGCTAAAGAGATAATATCACATCTTCTGTTTTTTGCAAACTCTAAAGTTTCAGTCCAACTTTTTGTTTTAATTACAGTTATAGGAATATCTAATTTCTTTTCAAAAATTTCAAAATAATCTTTACTAATACCTATATGTTTTCCATTTTTATCAAATTTTTCAAAAGGCATCCAATCTGGATCGATACACATTGTTATATTTTGTTTTTTATCTAAATAAGAAATTTCTTTTTCAGTTAGGATATTATTTCTGCTTGATAGATCATTTATAGTTTTTGGTTTATATATAAATTTATCAAATTCAATTCTATTTTTAATTAAACCCATTAAATTATACATATCATATATTCTTTGAATTTTATTTTGATCAATATTACCTAATTCTTTTGTATTAGAATAAGCTAATTTCTTTAACCTATTAGCTTCATAAGTTAAAGCTTCTTTTGTTCTATTTTGTGTATTATACTTTTCAAGTATTAAATCTACAGTTTCATCTATATTATTAAATGCGTATTCCCAACCTTTTAAAGATGCTTTTCTAAAATTATCCACCCTTTGTGGATTATTTTTTAGCTCATTTGTAGATGTAAATAAAATAACATCATAAAAATCAAATCCATAATCTTTTGGATCCCAAGTATCATATTTTATACCTTTTTTATTTAAAGCATATAACTCATTTGATGAAAAAGCAGTTATTATATCAACATTGCCATCAATCAAATCATCTATATCAAATGTATGTTTAAGTTTTTCCATATCTTTAAAGGAGACATAATGTGATCTCAACATAGATTTAATTGTTGTAGTTAAAATTGCATTATCTTCAATCATTATTTTTTTGTTTTTAAAATCTTCAATTGACTTTATTCCACTTGATTTTAGACTAACTAATATATGGGGAGATAATTGTAAAATAGCACTTAATAAAACTATATCTTTACCATTGAATTTTTCCAAAATACTACTTGGATAACTTGTACCAAAAGTTACCTCCCCTTTACATACATCATCAATAATATTTCTAGTAAAATCAAATTCTTTTAATTCTACATCAAGACCTACCTCTTTATAAAAACCTTTCTCTTTTGCTATATAAAAACCTGCAAATTCAAATTGATGTTTCCATTGTAGTTGCAACGATACTTTATCATTAGCAAAGATATTTGTTGTTAATAGGATTAAAAGTAAAATATTTTTTAGCATATCTACTCCTCCTCTTTTAACGGTATTGAGATGATAAGTTCAGCACCTTTAAAATCTTTTTTATTATAAATATAATTAACATTTTGTGCATAAATTGAACCTTTCATTCGTGTAGTGATCAAAGTATATGCTATATGAAGACCAAGTCCTGTTCCTTGTGATTGGTGTTTAGTTGTAAAATATGGTTCAAATA
>DAOVXU010000064.1 GCA_030635995.1 Arcobacter sp.
TATAATTATGATAAATTAAAAGATTTAGTTCAATTTGTTGTAATAAGTAGGGATAATCATATCCAAAAAAATGATCTTATCAATACAGTAAATTATACACTAGATATAGATGTTAGTTCTTCACAACTAAGAGAAAAAATGGAATTAAAATATATTCCTATTAAGATACAGGAAAAGGTAAAAGAGATTTGGAAAAAAGATTAGAAAATATTATAAAAATTTTAGATGATAAAAAAGCAGAAAATATTGAGGTTATTGATTTATCTGATAAAGATTATATCACTGATAAAGTTGTTATCTCAACAGCACTTAACAATAAACATTCATTATCACTAGTGGGTCATTTAAAAGATGAATTAAAGCCACTAGGGGAAGAGATTGTTATGACTGAAGAGGATGAAGATTGGTCTATTGTTGATTTGGGAGATATAATGATCCATATTATGACTCAATCGCATAGAGAAAAATATGATCTTGAAGACTTTTTAGCTCACTTAGAAGAGGCTCAAGAGATATAAATAAGTTTAGAGAGATCTAAACTTATTTTTTATCTGGTGTTCCACGCATAACATCAGCGTAGTTTTGTGTAGCTTTTTTAGCTCCACCCATATTACCAGTAACAATCATATATGTAATTGCCCCTATAAAAATTATTACAAACCACTTCATTACATCACATCCTTCGCGGTTATTCCTAGAACTTTTAAACCAACTCTAATTGATAAAGCACCCATTGCTAAAACTTTTAAATATGCTTTTTGATTATCAATACCAACTATCCTATGTTCATTATAAAACTTATGTATCATAGCACTTAAGCCATTTAAATAGTCAGTTACTTTTTGCATATCTCTTTTATCAAAAGCTTCTTGTAAAACTGTTGATAATAATAGTGCTTGAAATGCTAAATCTTTAGCATCTTGATTTACAACTTCAATATTTTCATCTACTACATCAGATAGACTCATCTCTGCTTTTTTAAACAGCTGATTGATTCTAGCATGAGCATAGTTGATATAAAATACTGGATTTGAAGAATCATTATTCTTTAATAACTCGACATCAAATTCAAGATGAGTATCACTCTTTTTAGTAAGAAAAATAAATCTTAAAGCATCTGCTCCAATTTGTTCAGTAATATCACTCATAAGGATAACATTTCCAGCTCTTTTACTCATCTTATATGGTTGACCATTTTGTAAAAGTGCCACCATTTGAGAAAGTATAACCTCTAAAGTTTCAGGATCATTTCCTAAAAATTTAATAGCTGATTTTACCCTTGTGATATATCCATGGTGATCTGCACCCCAAATATTTATATATCTATCAAATTTTCTATCATATTTATTTTTATGATAAATAATATCACCAGCAAGATATGTAGGGATTCCATTGTCTCTTACAACAACTCTATCTACATCATCGCCTAGTTCAGTTGATTTTATCCAAAGCTTTTCATCTTTAGTATATAAAGAACCATTATCTTCAAGAACTTTTTTAGTTGTATCCCAAGAACTATATAAAGACTTTTCACTTACAAAGTTATCAAATTCTATACCTAAATCTTTAAGATCAGATATAATTATTTTCATAACTTCATCTTTTGCAAATAGTGCTAACTCTGTCTGTTTTGATTCATCATGAAAAATATCTTTTCCATAAATCTCAACACATTTATTAGCTATATCTACTAGATAATCACCTCTATAAAATTGCTCTGGATATTCAACTGTTTCACCTAGAACAAATTCTCTAGCAGCAAGATTTAATGATGTTGCAAGTAAACCCATCTGAGCACCTGCATCATTTACATAATATTCACTTGTAATATCATAACCTAAATAGTTACCAACTCTTAAAAGTGCATCACCAAAAACAGCCCCTCTTGCATGTCCAATATGAAGTGGTCCTGTAGGATTTGCACTAACATATTCTATTAAAATTGATTCGTTTTTAGTTGTACCTTTTGCAAAGTCATAATCTAAGTTAAAAGCATTATTGATCTTCTCTTCTAAAAACTTATTTGATAATTTAAAATTTAAAAAACCTTTTACTGCTGTTACCTCTTCAAATACATGAAAATCTGTAAATTTTATTGCTAAATCTTCAGCAATTTTCATTGGATTTTGTCGTAACTCTTTTGCCATAGAAAATGCAACGGGAGTCGCAAAATGACCAAGTTTAATATCTTTTGGTTTTTCTAATACTATGCTTCTATCTAAAATATTTTCAATAAATTCTTTAACTTCTATTTGCATCTATTCTCTTAAACTGTTGTTTTATTTTCTGTTGTTGCAGATGTTGTTTCTGTAGTTTTAGCAGTTTCTATTTTCTCATCATTAGTTGTAGCAGTTATTGTAGGCTCATCGTCCTCTTTTACAGCACTTTTAAAGTTTTTGATACCTTGACCAAGACCTTTTGCTAATTCAGGTATTTTCTTACCTCCAAAAAGTAGTACTATTACCGCTACTAGTACCATCAATTCCATTCCGCTTGGCATTCCCATATCATTCTCCTAATTTTTATTTATTTAGTTTTATTATATCTTGTTAGACTTTTTTCTATCTTAAGCTTAAATAAAATTAAAATAGTATTACGAATTTTTTAAAACTTTTTTACTCCAATTGTCCTCGATGGTGAATGGCTACTTAAATAGTAAATATTATTTTATTGATTTTTATTTTGAGATTGTTATATCAAAGAACTTTCTCTTATGTCCTTTTTTCTTAGAAAAAAAACGAAACCAAAAGTAGCAAATGCGGTTTTGCTTTAGCAAAAACTTTCTGTGAAAAAAAATCGCACTCTAAGCCATTTTTGGGAATATTGATTTTATTTGAGTTAAAAATTGAAAACTCCCTACGGTCAAACAGTTCAATTTTATAAATCAAGACTTCGTCGTGTCTTAACACTCAAACTCATCAATATTTGTAACCCCAAAATGTCAAGCCGTGCAGGGACTTAGGCATATTGGTTCTCTAAAGTTTGGAATATAACTTAGCTAATGGATATTTAAAATAATAAGATGAATTTCTACACACCAGTAAATGGCACAATTTGATTTTTTGGGATAAAGAGATTCTTTTCTTGGAGCGTTAAAAAAATGCAACTGTTTGACCGTAGGGAGTTTTGCATTTTTAGTGGAGAGAAAATAATCTCCCCAAAAATATCATCTCTTGTGCCGATTTTTTTTGGTTTCGTTTTTCTTATAAAAGAAAAAGGAAAGAGGGGTCAGTTCCGTAATGTATCAAACACATAATCGGAAATTAATTTTGAGTTAAGACCAATTCTATAAGTTTATATCCACTTGCAACTGCTATTAAACTACCAAATAAATTTAACATTATATTTAATATCCCTAACCATAAAGAGCTATTTAATAAAAAGAAACTCTCAATAGCAAAAGTAGAATAGGTAGTTAATGCTCCTAAAAAACCTGTAATTAAAAATAATTTTATTAAATGGGAGGGGGTATATGTAAGAAATATTGCAATAAGAATTCCAATTAGAAAACTACCAACAATATTTACACTTAAAGTTGCAAGGGGTATATCATTTGGAAAGTTTTTAGATACAACTACTCCAATATAAAAACGAAGTGATGCTCCTACAAAGCCACCACTTCCTACGGCAAGTAGTGTTTGCCAACTTAAATTCATAGATTTATGAATCTAATCTACAAACAATATCACCAGTAAATTCAATATATAAACCTTTTTTCTTCTGCTCAATTTCCATTGAATTTTCAAATCTATATCCAGCAAGTTCTCTAAGTAAATCATGCCCTTCGGGTCTTTCATTTGCCAATAACATCTCCATAACCGCATATTTTTCAAAAACTTTATCTAATTCATCAGATACAATCTCTTCATTAGCAATATTTGCAATATCCCAATATTTTGACTGTGGAGTACCACCAAATATATCATCTTCATCTTCAAATAGTGCGGCGTATTTATTTTCTATCATAATCTTCTCTCTTTTATATTTATTTTTAAAATCTTATCTATTCTAACTTCAATTTGAATAAAGTTATTTTCCTAATCTAACTCTTACAGATTTAGCATGTGCCGTTAAACCTTCTGTATCAGCTAACAATGCACATTGTTCACCTATCTCATCTATAGCATTTTGAGAAAAACTAATAATTGAACTTTTTTTCATAAAATCTTCAACATTTAATGGACTGTAAAATTTAGCAGTTCCACCAGTTGGTAATGTATGATTTGGTCCAGCTATATAATCACCTATTGGCTCTGGTGTATTTTGCCCTAAAAATATTGCACCAGCATGTTTAATCTTTGGCAATAATTCAAAAGGAGATTGTGTCATAACTTCTAAATGTTCAGGTGCTATATCATTCATAAGGTCAATAGCTTCGCCCATAGAACTAGTAACAATTATACAACCTCTCTCATCAATAGACTTTTGAGCTATCTCATTTCTTTCTAACTCTTTTAAATAATTATCAACCTCTGTACTAGTTTCATCTGCAATTCTTTGGCTTGTAGTTATCATAATAGAACTAGCCATCTCATCATGTTCTGCTTGTGAAAGTAAATCTATAGCTAAATAATTTGTATTTGCTGTTTCATCTGCAAGTATCCCTATCTCACTAGGTCCTGCTATCATATCAATATTTACTTCCCCAAATACAAGTTTTTTAGCAGTTGCTACAAATATATTTCCTGGACCTGTAATAACATCAACTTTTTTAAGTGTTTTACTTCCATATGCCATAAGAGCAATAGCACTTGCTCCTCCAACTTTAATAACAGTTTTAATTCCACAAAGATGACAAGCAGCAAGGAGTAGTTCATTTGGTTCATTATCTGGAGTTGGTGTACATACAACTATCTCTTCAACTCCTGCAACAATAGCAGGGATTGCATTCATAAGTAAGCTACTTGGATAAGCTGCTTTTCCACCAGGGATATAAAGTCCAGCTCTATCAACTGCTGTTACTTTTTGTCCTAAAATAGTACCATTTGATTCATAATTCATCCACGATTTTGGCAATTGCTTCTCATGGTATGATTTAATTCTATCATATGCTAAATGTAGTGAATCTTTTAATTCTTTATCCATATTATTATATGCTATTTGCATATCTTCAACTGGAATCATTAATTCTTCATCATTGAAAGGTGTCCAGTTATCAAACCTTTCAATATGCTCTTTTACTGCTTTATTACCATTTTGAACTATATCATCAATGATACCATTTACTATCCCAGATACTTGTTTGATATCAACTTTTGCTCGTCATAAAATATTTTCAAACTCTTCTTTGAAATTTTCATCTTTTGTATTTATTATTTTCATCTATTTAACTCTCTCTAATATCTCTTTTACAATTCTATCTATATCCCAATCTTCCACATTGACTGTAATATCTGCTACATTCTCATACTCTTTTACCCTTTGAAGGTAAAGTTCTTTTGCCTCTTTTAAATCATTTAATAATGGTCTTTTTTTAAATTTCTTCTTTGAATTTGGAGCAGCTTTTAAAGCTTCAATAATTCTATCAAAACCCGATTGTAAATATACAATAGTACCAATATCTTTAATATTCTCTTGCTTATAAAATCCACCACCAGTAGATATAATAGTATTTTTAAGACTTTTTTCACACCATAAAGCACATTTTTTTTCTAAAACTCTAAAATAAGGTTCGCCACTATCTTCAAATATTTTTTTAACTTTTTTATTTTCAATAGATTCTATTAAATCATCAGTATCAATTGCAAAATAATCACTAGCAGGGACAATAGCTCTTGCTACTGTCCCTTTGCCAACACCCATAAAACCAATAAGTATAACATTCTTTTCTGACAAATTTTACCTTTACTTACAATATTAAGTTGATTATATCTAAAAGATACCCAAATTATATATTAATAAATCAGTATATAAAATAAATTTTGTTATAATAATAAGATAAACAATATAACATGAGGGGTTGCATATGAAAAAGAGAAATTTAATATTGGGAAGTTTATTAGTAGGTTTACTATTAACAGGTTGTGGAGAAGTTCAACCAGGTTTGGCTGATGCAGTAAAAGGTAGCTATCAAATAACTAATGGAATGACAATGGATGAAGTAAAAAAAGTTATGATAATTGAACCTACAGGTCAAGAGAAAATAGGTGACAATGTAATATGGAGATATGAGGGTAATACTTATAAAGGTGAAGATGAAACTTTAATTGTTAAGTTTAATAATATTATTATCAAATTCGTTAAAGGAATTGTAACTCATAGTGGAACTTTCTCTTGTGATCTACCAAAAGTTCGAGAGGACTAAGATATGAAAAAATATTTAATTGCTTTGTTTATCTTAATAAGTTTCATAACGACAAGTTTCGCTGAACCTCAATATTTAGAAACAGCTGGTGATAGATGTTATAAAAATCGTGAGATTATGTATCCATTGGAGGAAGTTTTTGATGCACTAAAGCAAACACTAATGCAATCAAATTTAAATATTGTCACAGTAACAAAAGAGGATGGTATTTTAACTGCAAAAGGATCAATGCTCAATGAAGAGGAAGAGACTATCACCTCTATCACTATGACTTTAGATTTTAAACAAAGAACAGAAAACATCACATCAGTAAAAGTTATCGCTTCTTATGCTACACAAGAAAAGAAAAGTGAAATAGGTCAAATTGGAGCTTCTGGAATATCATTGCCAATACCAGTACCATTGACAGGTAAATATACTTTAACTGGAAGTGGGAATATTGAAAGTAGTGAATGGTATCAAGGATTTTTCAGTAGTGTAAATAGAATATTATTTGAAAATCATATGAAATATAATACAAACTAGGAAGATAAAATAACTTATATTTTATCCATTAAAAGTCATTTTAATTATCTATTTCAACGTAGATATTTAAAGTGAAAAGTAACCAATAACAATCAATTCAATTGATGATTAAACTCAGATACAATATACTAGCTTATCCATAATCATGATTTAAGTTTGATATATCATAATATAAAAAGTTGCTTTTGTTACTGTTATAGACTCATACAGTATGGGTTGTATCACCATCATCTAACAGATTGAATATAATCAAATTATAGTTTTTTAGGACTGAATAGTTAAAGAATTTTTAGGTTATTAATTCAGAGGCAATTCTATAAAAAATTTTGCTCCAATATCTGTATTTTCAACATATAACTTACCTTTTAAACTTTCAAATATAATCTTTCTACTCATATGTAGTCCTAACCCTGTTCCTTGAGATTCATGTTTAGTAGTAAAATAAGGATCAAAAATTTTATCTATTATCTCTTCAGGTATCCCACCTGCATTATCTTCTATAGTTATTATTGCTTTTTTATTTTGTTTTATAAGATTTAAATCTATATAAGGTTTTATAATCTTTTTTTCTGATATTACATCTTTTGCATTATTAATTATATTGATGATTACTTGTGTGAGTTCTCCTACTATCATTGTTATTTTTATTGGACTTGAATAATCTAAGTTTTTATTTAATTTAATTTGATTGTCTTTTAAAACCATCCCTACAATATCAAGTGCAGCATCTATTCTTTCTTGAAGAATTACCTCCTTAGTCTCTTTTTCTTCTTTAATAAAATCTCTAAATGTATCTATTGTTTCTGATAAGTATTCAGTTTTAGTAAGAATCAAATCCATTTTCTCTGATAGTTGTTTTGTATCTAATACATTAAGTTCTTCTTCAACTTTTATTCCACTAGCCATAGTTGAAATAGCACTAAGTGGTTGTCTCCATTGATGTGCAATATTACCAATCATCTGCCCCATAGAAACCATTTTTACTGATTCTAATAGCTGCACTTGCTGTTTTCTTTCTTTCGTAATATCAATAATACTTGCTACTACTATTGTGCCTTTTAATTTCCATTTTGAACCAAATGAAATTCTTAAAGGAAATATAGTGCCATCTTTTCTTAAACCTTCTAGTTCATGTATATTGTCAATTACTCCACATGAATCACCTGTATCTAAATATTTTTTGGATGATTTGGTATGTGCATCTTTGTATTTAGGTGGTATAATATTTAATAAGTTTCTAGTTCCTATCATCTCTTTTTTTGACCAACCAAATATCTCTACAGCTTTTTTATTATATGTAGTGATTTTACCAGTCCAATTTATTGCTATAATTGCATTATTATTTGATTCTACTACAGTTGATTCATATTCTTCATGCTCTTTTAGCTTTTTTATATAAAAGAACATAATAGATAAAAATATAATTAAAAATATAATTACCGTTAAATATCTACTTTGACTTGCTTTGTCAAGCATAATAGCTATATTATTTTCCTCAAGTTCTATATCAATAATACCTCTTAATTCTCCAAGTTTATAATTGTAGGCTTCTTTATACTTATCGCTAATAATTTTAGGAGCATTTTCTATTTTACCATGACATTTTAAACAA
>DAOVXU010000060.1 GCA_030635995.1 Arcobacter sp.
AAATCAAATTCTTCTAAATAAGCAAAATATTACTATCAAAGGCAATACTCCAGATATAGTTATTCGATATATTCCTCAATTATATAGACTAAAAAATAATTTTGATGTTTTTGTTGAAGCTGCAGTTAATATGAAAGCATCATCTATTGATAATAGAATTGTTGCTACAAATATGGTTCAAAATGAATCAGCATTAAATTCTAGAATAAACTTTGATGCTCAAATGAAAATACTAAATTATTTATGGAAACAATTAAAACAACCAAATATTGCACTTCATGCAGGAGAATTGGTTCTTCGCGAATCACCACTTGAACCAATGAGAGATAGAATTAGTAAATCCATATCTTTAGGTCATGCTTCGCGTATTGGTCATGGTGTATCTATTCCTTGGGAAACTAATCCCACAAAAACAATGGCATTAATGAAAAATCTTAATATTGCTATTGAGATTTGTCTATCAAGCAATGATATAATTTTGGGAATTAAAGGAAAAGATCATCCATTTCCTCTATATAAAGATGCTGGTGTGCCTATTACTATTGCCACTGATGATGAAGGGATATCTAGGTCAAATCTTACAATGGAATATATTAAAGCAATACAAAACTTTAATCTTAACTATGAAGATATAAAATACATAGCACAAAACGGTCTAATTTATAGCTTTCTTAGTGGCGATGGAATATATAAAGCAGATAGAACAATAAAGAGACAATTTAAAAAATATTTAAGCGACAATAAACCAACCGTTAAACAAATTGGGTTAAAACAATATTTACAAATTATGCTTGAGCGTGATTTTATCAAACATTCTAAGTTATTTTCAAAACTATAAATCTTATAAAAATATCACCAATTTAACATCTAATGTTGAATTTATTTCTTTTAATTTTTTAAGTCCTATTTTATAATAACAAAGGGTTTGTATGCAAAACAAAATCGTAAAACTAAGTAGTAAAGTTTCAATAATGATTGTCTTAGTTGGTGTACTATACAGAGAAAAAGAAATGTTCCAATAGATAAACCAGACAAAAGACATAACTACTCTAAAGAGACTGTATCTCAACCTAAAAAAATCATATCTAAAACAAATATTAAACCAATTGAATCATCAGATAGTGATGATAAATGGGCAAATAATCAAATTTATATTTTAAGTAATTCAAAATTAAAGCCTAATATAGATATAATCTCATTATGAAATTACAAGAAACAATAAATAAATATTTTAACAGAGAAAATATCATTGATAGTATTAGTAAATATCAATTATATTATCAAATTGGATTAGTTCATGTTGCTTTGAAATCTACTGAAGATTTAGATGAAACATATAAAAAACTAGATAAATTAAACTTACAAATCAACCCTCAAAAAGTATTTGAATCTGTATATGAGATTATAGTACATATGTCAAATGAAGATAATTTTGAAGAGGTATTTGAAAAACAATTAAGACTTATATCTTTAGTACAAATGTTGGATGATTTTATAAATGCAAATAAAGATATAAAAGATGCAAAATCATTTTCAGATACTATTTATGAAGAGATTAAAAATAACAAACTTTTTAATGAACAGATGCAACAACAATTTGATAATGACTATGAAACTGTTGTATCAAATTGGAAACTATCTATTACTGATGCTATTGCTACAGAGATACAAGGTGTAGTTTCAGAAATATTTAAAAAGTAAATTAATAGTATGAAAAAATTATCTTTTATAACATTTATATTTTTAACTATATCAACACTAAATGCAGGTATGACTTGGTCTCAACTCTCAAGTTGGGGAAACAAAACTATAAAACCAGATGTAAAATATAGTATAGAAACAGAAGGATATAATGTAAGAGTATATGAATTTACTCCACTTTCAGATCCTGGTTCTACTTGTATTATGACTTTTACAAATGAAAAAATGGGTATGTTCTGTTTTGCAAAATCTAAAGATGCATTGAAAAAATAGATGGATATAAAAGAAGATATACTCAATACTTTAAAAGCATATAAAATGTTTATATCAAAAGAATCTGAACAAACTAAAGAGATGCTTATCATCTTTAAAGACTTACTTCATAACCAATTAGGTGGAAATACAAATCCAACTGAGGATGAGATAAAAGAAGCTATAGAACAACTTAAAGATGTGGGTAAAATTACAGCTTTGATACCTTTAGTTATATTACCAGGTTCTGTAATTGTTATACCACTACTAATAAAACTTGGAAAAAGATACGATATAGATATATTACCAAAAAACTAATATGGATCTAAAAGAAAAATTACAAAACTTACCTTCAAATGCTGGGGTATATCAATATTTTGATAAAAATGGACGACTTCTTTATGTTGGTAAAGCTAAAGTTCTTAAAAATAGAGTAAAGAGCTATTTCCAATTTACACCTACACTATCACCCTCTTCTAAACTTTCAGCTCGTATATATAAAATGATAAGTGAAGTTGAAGAACTTAATTATATAGTTGTACCAAATGAAAATGATGCTTTAATACTTGAAAATTCACTTATAAAACAACTAAAACCAAAATACAATATTTTACTTCGTGATGATAAAACTTATCCATATATATACATTGATACAAATGAAGAGTTTCCAAGACTTGAGATTACAAGAAAAGTACTTAAAACTAAAGGGATAAAATACTTTGGACCTTTTAGTATAGGGGCAAGGGATATGCTTGATAGTATATATGAGATATTACCTTTAGTACAAAAGAGAAGTTGTGTTAAAGGTGGTAAAGCTTGTCTTTTTTATCAAATGAAAAAATGTCTTGCGCCATGTGAAGATAAAGTATCTAAAGAGGAATATTCAAAACTAATTGATAAAGCATTGATATATATACATAATAAAAATAAACTAATAGCAAGTATCCAAAATAAAATGGCTCTATATAGTGATAATTTTAGATTTGAAGAAGCTTTAGTGCTAAGAGATAGGATAAAAACTATAGAAAAATCTCAAATAAAATCTACACTTGACTTTGCAAATAATGAAAACTTAGACCTGTTTAGTGTACTTATAAAAGAACAAAGAGCAGTAATAGTAAAAATGTTTATACGAGATGGAAAACTTATATCAACTTCTCATAATTTTATAAATACTACAGATATAACATCTATTGAAGAGATATATAAAATAGCAATTATAAATTACTATTCTTCTGATTTACCAACTATTCCAAAAGATATTTTAGTAGCAGATAACTTAGAGAATAATATAGAATTAGAAAAATTTATATATACAAAATATAATAAAAATGTAACAATATCAAAGCCAAAAATTGGTAAAAAAAATGACCTTATAAATGTAGCAATTCAAAACTGTATGAAACTACTTAAAGTAGATAATAACTTATACAATAAAAATTTACATATAACTATTAAAGAACTATTTATGCTTGACAAAGTGTCATATAGATATGAAGCTTTTGACAACTCTCATATTATGGGTCAAGCTACTGTTGGTGCAATGGTTATTTGGGATGAAGAGAAGTTTATTAAAGAGGATTATAGATTATACAATTTAGACGCTCGTGATGAATATGCTCAGATGAAAGAGATGCTTACAAGAAGAGTGTTAAAATTTAAAGAAAATCCACCACCAGATGTATGGATAATTGATGGGGGTAAAACACTTTTAACTTTAGCTTGGAATATACTTCAAAGTGTTGGAGTTACTATAGATATAATAGGGATTGCAAAAGAGAAAATTGATGCAAAAGCAAATAGAAGTAAAGGTAGTGCAAGAGATATTTTATATACAAAAGATGAAGTATTTAAACTTGAACCATCAGATAAAAGACTTCAATTTATTCAAAGATTAAGGGATGAAGTCCATAGAAGTGCAATAGGATTTCACAAAAAACAAAAAAGAAAAGAGGATAAACAAATATCCCTACTACAAATAAAAGGGATAGGTCCTGCAAAAGTAACAAAACTTTTAAACTTTTTTGGTACTTTTGAACTAATAAAAACATCCTCTTTAGATGAACTAAAAGAGGTGCTAAATGAAAAAGATGCTATACTCTTAAAAAATCACTTTAAAGAGTAAGTACATCACTTTAGATGTTTTTTAAAAATTTTAGGAGGCACTTATACTTGGCTCATGTAGAACTAAACAAACAAAATTTCTTTCACAATCTTGATATTTGTTCAAAACAAGCAAATGGAAAAGATAAAATTGCAATAGTATTAAAAGACAATGCTTATGGTCATGGTTTAATCGAAATTGCAACTATGGCAAAAGAGTATGGCTTAACAAATGCTATAGTTCAAAACATAGAAGAAGCACATAAAATAGAAAAATATTTTAAACATATCTTAATTCTTGCTGATACAAAAAAAGAGAGTTTGTCACATAGTTTTCACATAACAATCAATACCATCGAAGATATCGCACTTCTAGCTGAAAATACAAATATTCATATTAAAGTTGATACAGGAATGCATAGAAGTGGTATAGCACCAGATGAGTTACAAAGCACTATAAATAAGGCTATAGAGTATAAATTAAATATTTTAGGAATTTTTACACATTTTAAAAGTGCTGATATTATGGGTAGTGAATATTTTACTCAAAAGACCATTTTTAAGGGAGTTATAAAAGAAGCATGTGAAATATGTGCCAAACTAAATTTACCTAAATTTAAGGTACATTCATGTAACTCCTCAGCTCTATTTAGAGAAACAAATTTCAATGAAGATTTAGCTAGAGTTGGTATAGCCCTATATGGGTATATTGAAAACCAATCTCCACTATTTATTCCTAATTTAAAACCAGTTTTGTCACTACATAGTTTAAAAATATCTTCAAGAATTTTAAAAAAAGGTCAAAGTGTTGGATATGGTGGAAATTTTACAGCAAATAAAGATATGGAGATTTCTACTTATGATATTGGATATGGTGATGGATTTAAAAGATTACCAAAAAATATTACATATGCCACACCAACCAATGAAAATATACTTGGAAATATATCTATGGACAATATATCTATAGATAGCATAAAAAATGATATATGTTTATTTGATGATGTTAAAAAATTAGCACAATTACATAATACTATTAGTTATGAGATATTAACTTCAATTAATCCTACTATAAAAAGAATAATTGTTTAAAAATTAATATAAATATAAAAGAGAATTAAAAAAATATGATACAACTTACAAATATTTCAAAAAGTTATGGTGAACAAGAATTATTTAAAAATCTTGATTTTAGACTTGATGCTGGACAAAGAGTGGGATTAGTTGGGAGAAATGGTTCTGGTAAATCTACACTATTTAAACTAATACTTAATGAAGAACATTATGATGAGGGGGAACTTTCTATCCCTAAAGGCTATAAAATAGGCTCACTTAAACAGCATCTTGAATTTAGTGAAGATACACTTGTAGATGAAGTTGCACTTGCTTTGGCTGAAGATGATAAATTTTCCATTTATAAAGTTGAGAAGTTTTTATTTGGTCTTGGATTTACAGCTTCTGATTTAGATAAATCACCACTATCTTTCTCTGGTGGTTTTCAAATTAGAATAAATCTTGCAAAACTACTTCTTACAGAACCAAATTTACTTTTACTAGATGAGCCTACAAACTACCTTGATATTTTATCTCTTAGATGGTTGAAGTCATTTTTACGCTCTTTTGATGGGGAAGTTATACTTATCACTCACGATAGAGATTTTATGGATGCAGTTTCTACTCATACTATGGGATTAAATAGAAGACAATTATCAATTATAAAAGGTGATACACATAAGTTCTATGCTCAACTACAAAGCAATGATGAACTATATGAGAAACAAAAACTAAGCCAAGATAAAAAAGTAAAAGAGTTAGAGGAATTTATAGCAAAAAATAAAGCTCGTGCATCAACAGCAGCACTAGCACAATCAAAAGTGAAACAATTAGAAAAGATGAATAGGATGGATTCTCTTGCATCTGATAATACGCTACAATTTAACTTTAACTTTAAAGATACACCTACAAAGGTTTTACTTGATGTAAAAGATTTAGCTTTTGGCTATGACTGCGATAATATACTATTTAAAAATATTTCATTTACACTTAAAAAAGGTGAAGTTTTAGGGATAATAGGGAAAAATGGTAAAGGTAAATCAACTCTTTTAAATACAATTGCAGGAGAACTAAAACAGTTAAGTGGTACGGTTAATTATCACACCTCTTCATCATTTGGACATTTTGGACAAACAAATATAGCTCACCTAAATCCAAACAATAATGTAATGGATGAGATATATGTAGCAAACTCACGCCTTAGTGAATCAAATGTAAGAAATATTTGTGGAAGTATGATGTTTACAGGGGATAGTGCAAAGAAAAAAATATCTCTACTCTCAGGTGGGGAAAAATCTCGTGTGATGTTAGGTCAAATTATAGCAAAAAGTGCAAATATACTTTTTCTTGATGAGCCAACAAATCATCTTGATATGCAATCAATAGATGCACTAACAACTGCCATACAGAACTTTGATGGCTCTTGTATTATTGTTACACATAGTGAAGCCCTACTTCGTGCAGTTTGTGATAGACTTATTATATTCTCACATAATGGTGCTGATTATTTTGATGGTAATTATGATGAGTTTTTAGAAAAAATTGGTTGGGAAGATGAGATAATTGAGGAGGTTGTAAAATCAATACCAAAAGTAAATAAAAAAGAAAATAAAAAGTTAAGAACTGAACTTATCAAAGAGAGAAATAAACTAACATCACCACTTAAAAAAGAGGTAGATAAACTTGAAAGTACTATTATGAAAATTGAAGAGGAGCTAGAGAATGACCACGAAGATCTTATAAAAGCTTCAAATAGTGGTGATAATTCTGCTGTTATGGATATATCAAGAGTAGTTACTTCAAAAGAGAAAGATGTAGAAGATAATTTTGAGTTACTTGAAATCTCGCAAACAAAACTTGATGAGATTACTGAAGAATTTGATATAAAACTAGAAGAGTTATGATTCAATCAAAACAATACATTAGCTTGGAAATTTGAATGTACCATCATCGTCTCATAATTTCATATAAGGGTACCAAATACTTTGGATGGCAAGACCTAGGTAGAGATGAACAAAAGCCTACTATAGAATCAACTATCCATCAGATACTAAAAAAAATATGCAAATATCAAAAATTTACTATTTCTGTTGCTAGTAGAACTGATGCAGGAGTACATGCCCAAGGGCAAGTTATAAAACTAACTATTTCTCGAGAAATTAAATCAGAAAAACTTCTACTTGGTATGAATTCACTATTGCCCGATGATATTCGCGTTTTACAATGCCAATCCTGTGATTCAGAATTTAATTCGAATAAGGACAGTATAAGTAAAGAGTATCATTATTACTTTTGTACAGATACTATCTACAATCCTGCTATTAACGATATAGTTGCACATATTCCCTCTAATAATAAAGCCTCAACTACAGGATCACTTGATATAAAACTTATGAGAGAAGCCATCAAACTATTTATTGGGGAACATGATTTTTATAGTTTTGCAAAACGAGATACCAATATGAGTTCAACCATCCGTACTATTCTTAGCTGTGAAATATTGCAAGATAAATCTTCAATCTTTGATAATAAAATTTATTATCTTAAAATAGTAGGTAAAGGCTTTTTAAGCCATATGGTTCGGTATATTGCTGGTGCTTTATTTGCACTAGGAAGAGATCAAATTAAGATGAGTGATATTAGTGAAGCACTATTGAATCACAAAGAGGAAAAAATAAGTTCTAAAGCAAAATCTAAAGGGCTACATTTGATTAAAATTACTTATTAAAGATAAATAAACTTAATACCTCCTTTAAAGTGGTTTAAGATATTATTACAAATATTAATCTTGATAATATAAAATAAAAGGGCTATAAAATGAGTTTTGATAAATTCTGTTTTGATGAAAAGATAACTAAAGCATTAGTTAAAAATGAATATATACAATCTACACCAATACAAAAAGAGGTTATACCTTTAATTTTAAAAGGTGACGATATTATGGCAAGGGCTCAAACAGGTAGTGGAAAAACTGCCTCTTTTGTGTTGCCTTTACTTGAACTATGGATTGAGAGACAAAAAACTTATCTAAAGAAAAAAGCTTATATATCAACTCTTATATTAACACCTACACGAGATTTGACTATCCAAGTTACCGAGACTTTTAAACTATTTAGTGAATATTTTGAGAAGCAACCTAAAGTTGTAACTATAATAGGTGGACTGAGCATTGGAGAGCAACTTTTGGAAGTACAAAAAGGTTGTGATATAGTTGTAGCAACCTCTGGAAGACTTCTTGATATTATGGATAAAGGTCAAATTAACTTATCTAAAGTGGAATATTTTATACTTGATGAGGCTGATAAGATGCTTGACCTTGGATTTGCTGATGAGTTAGATAAGATACTTGAGATATTACCAAGTACTAGACAGAACCTTATGTTTTCTGCTACTTATCCACAAAAGATGTTATCAATAGCATCTAAAATCACTACAAATCATACAAAAGTAACTATTGAAAATGAAACACCAACCGTACAAAATATAAACCAAAGAGTTCTAGAGGTAAATAAAGAAAACAGAAGTCCCCTACTTCAACATCTAATTCGTACACATAAATGGGAAAGAGTTTTAGTATTTATGGCAAATAAAA
>DAOVXU010000063.1 GCA_030635995.1 Arcobacter sp.
ATCTCGCCTAGTAATCTATCAAAATCACTTTTATATGACTTATCTTGAATTACTTTGTATTTTTCAAATTCACTTATAGCAAACTCTTTTACAATTACGGCTGTTACTTTTCCAGAATTTTGTAAAATATCTCTTTCATTAAATTGTAAAAAAGCATTTAATTTTTGACTCCAATCTTTCATTGTCATAGGTATATTTCTTTCAGCTTGGTCTTCTGCATAATCTAAATACATAGTTACAATTCTATTTAATGATTTTATCTCATTTTATGCTAGATAATTTTTAGCTATAACTACATAAGATTTTAATATTTTTCCATTTAGGTATTATTTTTATGTTTGGCTATCATTTTAAATGTCTTGAAAGTTTAGCAAAGTGTATGAATATGTTGTTGTAAATGAAATAGTTTATCAAAATGTTAAATATATTGAAGAGAAAAGAATATAAAAAACTGATATAATTTTTTTAATATATATTAAAATATTTATCTAAATAGTTAAATAAAAATAAAATAAATCTTAATATAACAATATATCAATTTAGTTGATATTTAGATATTTGATTTAAAAATACAAAGCTTTTATTAAGTAGTAGTATATTATACTTTTAAATGACCGACTATCAGTCGTTTATTATTTGGAGATATAATATGGCAATAATTGTAGATAAAATACAAAAACGAAAAGATATAGCACTAGCTTGTAAAGAACTATTTGTACAAAATGGTATAAAAAATTTAACTATTTCACAAATTGCACAAGCAGCAGGTGTGGGAAAAGGTTCACTTTATGATTATTTTAAAAACAAAGATGATATTGTTTTTGAAATTGTTGATATATTAATGAATGAACATAATATTTTAAAACATAAAAAACTTATTGAAGCTAGTACATTAAAAGAAAAAATTAAAGTATTTTTCCAATTTTATTATCATGATGAAGATGTAGAGTTAAGACAACTATATAAAGAGTTTGTATCTATTAGTTTATGCTCCCCTAAAGCTGTAATGATAGAACATCATACAGAATGTTTTGATGAATATTATAATTGGCTTGAGGATATTATCAAAGATGGTATCAAAAAAGGTGAAATCAAACCTAGAGCTATAAAACTTGTAAAAGGTTTGTTTGTATTGGGTGATGGGATGTTTATAGCTAGTATGGTTACAAATTCTATAGATGATGTGCAAAAAGAGATTGATTCTCATATTGATGCACTATTTGAACTTATTGAGGTGAAAGATGAAAAATAAATTACTACTTTTGGTGATCCCTATTATGATATATGCTGATGGTTTATCTGAATTATTAAGTTTTGCTAAAGAAAATAATAATTTGGTTGCTTCTAAAGATTTTATTCAAAAAGCAAGGAGTGTAGAGTTGGAAGCTACAAAAAGTTTAAATAAACCAACTTTAGATATGGGTGGATATTATCAAAGTCTAAATGAGAGAACTCCTATGATGGCTGGTGATATTTATAGTGGATATGCAAAAATATCTTATGATATCTATGATGGGGGTAAAAAGTCATCTTTAATAAAGCAAAAAAATGATGAATTACTATCATCAGCTTTTGATACAACTGCTTTTAAAAAGAGTTTGAGTTTACAAATCGTTCAAGAGTTTTTTATTATTAAAAATTTTGATTCATCTATATGCTCTTTAGAAGAGAAGAGAGTTTCTATAAAAGCACAACTTCAAAGAGTACAAAAATTTTATGAAGCTAAACTCTCTACAAAAGATGATGTAGATAAACTACAATCTGCTTATGATATGAATAGTTGTAGTATACAATCTTTAAAATTTCAAAGATTAACAATATTTCAATCTTTAGAGTTAAAAGTAGGTAAAAGTATAGATAGTTTAGATGATGTTAAATTTACTAAACAATTTAATTTAATTTTAGAAAAAGATGATAGTATTAAGTCTTTAAAAGCAAAACAAAGTTCACTAAATAATCTTGCCAATTCCATAAACAGTGCATATTTACCACAAGTTAATATATCTGATACATATAGTTTAAATAGTTATGGAAGAACAGATACTACACATCCAGAAGGTTTGGAGAATCAAAATAAACTTATGGTAAGTATAAATTTAAGACTTTATGATAGTGGAAGTGTATCAAAAAAGAAACAAGCTATTATGATAAACAAACAGGCATTAAATAGTCAAATTGAATATAAAATAAAAGAACAAAAGATGTTATTTAATTTGTCAATTTCAAGAATTAATACAAGTGAATTAAAAATAAAAAGTGCATCAAGTGCATTAAAATCAGCTTCTAGTGCATATCTTACAATTGATGAGAAATATAAAGCAGGAATAGTTGATAATGTGGCATATCTTGATGCTTTAAGTGTAAAGACAGATGCAACTGCATTGTATAAAAGAAGTTTAAATGATTTAGAGGTAGCTTATGCTATTTACTATTATTATGCAGGAAAAAATATAGAGGACTATATAATAAAGGAAAAAAATGATTAAATTAGTGATTAGTGTTTGGGTTTTAGTGGTTAGTGTATTTGGAGATGATATTTATGCAACTTTTACAGTTCAAGCAAAACAAAGTGCAAATTTAGCTTTTAGTAGTAGTGGTATTATTTCACAAGTTTTAGTTGATGTTACTAGTGAGGTTAAAAAAGGTGATGTGATAGCTATATTAAATAATGATGATTTAAAAGCAAAATTAGAAGTATCAAAAACAGTTTTAAAATATGCAAAATTTGATTATGATAGACAATTAAAAGTTAAAGATATGATAGATAAATCTAAATTTGATAAATATGCATTTAAATATGAATCTGCAATTGCTCAACTTAAATATCAACAATCACTTCTAGATAAAACAATTTTAAAAGCACCATTTGATGGAATCATTTATGAAAAGATGGCTGAAGTTGGTGATGTTGTAAGTGGACAAATGATAAAAACTGTTTTTAAAATACAAAGTAAAAATTTAAGAAAATTAATTTTGGGATTTGATCAAAAGTATTGGAAAAGTGTAAAAGTTGGTCAAGTATTTGAATATGGTGTAGATGGAGATAAAAAAGTTTATAAAGGTAAAATATCTAAAATATATCCATTTGCTTCTAGTGCAAATAGAAAAATAAAAGCAGAAGTTGAAGTAGATGGTTTTATTGTTGGATTGTTTGGAGAGGGTTATATTAAATAGATGTATAAATTAGCAATAAATAAACCAATAATGACACTAATGTATGCTATTACATTAGTGATATTTGGATCTTTAAGTTTTAAAGCTATGCCATCAGCACTTTTTCCAAATATTGATTTTCCAATGGTAACTATTAAGACAGTTTACCCAAGTGCAGAATCAAGCACAGTAGAATCACAAGTAACAGATAAAGTGGAAGAGGCGATATCAAGAATTGGTGGAATAGATAGTATCACTTCAACTTCAAGTGATGGTATTAGTGTGGTTATGGTTAAATTCTTTTTAAGTAGAGATATTGATGAAGCTACAAATGATGTAAGAGATAAAGTATCAGCTGTATTACTCCCCTCAAATGCAAAAACTCCACTGGTGAGTAAACTTGATATTGGTGGTGCATCAGTTATCAATATCTTTTTAACTGCAAAAAAAGATAATCTAAAAGAACTGATGATGTTTGCAGATGAGAAAGTAAAACCATCTATTCAAAAGATCAATGGGGTAGGGGCTATAAATATTATAGGATATAAAGATAGAGAGATAAAAATCTATCCTGATATTAAACTTTTAAATAAATTTAATATTACTATTAATGAACTAAATTCTATTGTTAAACGGGAAAATTTAAAGTTAGGTGGTGGAAAACTTATCACAAAAACAAAAGAGTTTACTTTAAAAGTAAATAGTGATTCTTTAAGTGTTGATGAACTTAAAAATATAAAGATAAAAGATAGTATCAAGCTTAAAGATATAGCAAGAGTTGAGGATAGTTTAAGTGATCCAAAGAGTTATGCATCTTATAATGGAGTTGAGGGTGTGATGCTTGAAGTTCAAAAAATATCAGGTACAAATACAATAGATATAGTTCAAAATGTAAAAGATGTAGTACCCCAACTTATAAAAATGGCTAGTGATGATTATGGTGTGGAAGTTCTAAATGATACAACACCTTATATTATCCACTCTTTAGAAGATGTAAAATTTGATCTTATCTATGGTGCATTTTTAGCTATTATTATTGTATTTTTCTTTTTAAGAAACTTTACTATCACTTTTGTATCTGCTTTATCAATTCCATCTTCTATTATGGGTACATTTGCTTTGATGGATTATATGGGCTTTGAGTTAAATAAGATGACACTTATTGGACTTACTTTGGCTATTGGTATTATTATTGATGATGCTATTGTTGTTATTGAAAATATCTATAAAAAACTAGAATCTGGTATGTCAAAATTTCAAGCAGCTTATGAAGGGACAAAAGAGATGGCATTTGCTATTTTAGCTATTTCAGCTATGTTATTAGCTGTATTTATCCCTGTATCATTTATGAGTGGAATTGTTGGTAAGTTTTTTGAATCTTTTGCCATGACTGTTGGATTTGCTGTTATTATCTCTTATACTATTGCGCTTAGTTTTATCCCTAGTTTTAGTGCTAGAATTTTACATAAAGGGCATAGTTGGTTTTATAATATTACAGAACCATTTTTTATAGGAATTGAAAAAAGTTATGTTGCTATATTAAAACTTGTATTGCGATTTAAGATAATTACTTTTATTTTAGTTATAGTTTTATTTATAGGGTCTCTTTCTCTTTTTCCAAAAATTGGGATGGATTTTATGCCAAAAGAGGATAAAGCAGAGTTTGAAATAAAATTAAAAGCAGATGCAGGAATATCACTAGAACAGATGATAGAAGAATCAAAAGTGATAGAAAAATTTATTAAACAAAACCAAAATGTAGAATATACAACACTTAGTGTAGGATATACAACTTCACAAGAGAAACATAAAGCATTACTTTATGTTAAATTAATAAATAGAGATAAAAGAGATATAAGTCAAGAGCAAATTATACAAAATTTTAGAGGAGAATTGGAAAAAATTAAACATAATTTATTTATAACTGTTGCTGCAATTCCACCTATTAAAGGTGCAGGGGTAAGTGTACCTTATCAAGTGGTTTTAAAATCTGATTCATTTGAAGATTTAAAAGTTGCTACAAAAAACTTAACTGATTATTTAAAAAAGAAAAAAGGTTTTATGGATATAGATACAAATCTTGATGAGGGGAAACCTCAAATTAATATATCAATTTTAAGAGATAATGCAAATAGACTAGGTATCACAGCTGCACAAATTTCATCAGCATTAAGTGTTGCATTTTCAAGTGATTTAGAGATAAGTTATTTTGAAGATAAAGGTAAACAATACAATATAACTCTAAGGTTTGCGGATATTAATAGAATGAGTATAGATGATATTAAAAAAATTCAACTTCGTTCTAATAATGGAAAGTTAGTTTTTCTTGATGGTTTAGTAGAGTTTAAAGAGACAAAATCACTTGCAACTATATATCATTTTGACAGACAAAGACAAGTTACAATATATGCTGATCTATTTGGATTGGATTTAGGTGGTGCAGTAGCTTATACAAAAAAAGAGATAGATAATCTTATGCCAAAAGGTGTAGTTTATAGATTTACTGGATTTGCTGAAGAGATGGAAAAAACTGCTAAAGCATTTGGTTCTGCTCTTGGCTTATCTATCCTTTTAATGTTTATTATTTTAGCTGTATTATATGAATCTTTAATTCAACCAATAATTATAATGATAGCATTACCTTTAAGTATCATAGGTGTTATGATAGCTTTATATTTAAGTGGGTTACATTTTAGCCTTTTTGTTATGATTGGATTTATGTTACTTATGGGTATGGTTGGGAAAAATGCAGTTCTACTTGTAGATTTTGCAAATGAAGCTATAAGTAATGGTAAAAATAGTGATGAAGCTTTGATTGAAGCGGGAGAAAAAAGATTACGACCAATTTTAATGACTACAATAGCGATGATATTTGCAATGCTTCCCTTAGCACTTGGGACTGGTCTAGGAAGTGAAATAAAAGCCCCTATGTCTATTGCTATTATTGGTGGACTTATAAGTTCTATGATTTTAACTTTACTTGTAGTTCCAGCTATTTATAAGATGATAAATCCTATTGATAGATGGCTTAGAACATTTTATGAGGTTGGAAAAGTTGAGTAAAATTTAGATATAATCTAAATATAGTTAAACAATAATAAATGGATAATAATATGGAAAAACAATTTTTTTTAAATCATAGTAGGATAGATGTATATTTTAAACAAAGTAAAGATGACTTTGTAGTTACAGAGATACCTTTGTATGAATTTAGTGGTGAGGGTGAGCATATGATACTTAAAATTCGTAAAAAAGATTTAAGTACTTGGGATGCTGTACAGATACTTAGTGATACTATTGGATGTAAAAGTAGAGATATAGGATATGCAGGGCTTAAAGATAAAAATGCTTTAACAATTCAACATATATCTATAAATAAGCAATATAAAGAACAAATTGAAAAGTTTGAACACCCAAAAATAAAAATATTAGAGATAACTTATCATAATAATAAAATAAGAGTTGGTCATCTAAAAGGTAATAAATTTTTTATAAGACTAAAGAGAGTTGAACCTAAAGATGTTATGAAATTAGAAAATATTTTAGGACAAATAGCTACTTTTGGTATGCCAAATTATTTTGGATTTCAAAGATTTGGTATAAATGGGGATAATTATCTAAAAGGTAAAGCTATTTGTGAAGGTACATTAAAAGAGAAAAATAGAAAACTTAAACAGATGTATCTGAACTCTTATCAAAGTTATTTATTTAATGGTTGGTTATCAAAAAGAATAGAGATGAGTAAGCTCGTAAATGCTTTTGAACCTAATGAGATTGCCCAAAAACTTAATATGACAGTTGAGCAAGTAAAAGAGTTGAAGTCTCAACCACACCCTTTTAAAGTTTTAGAGGGAGATGTTATGAGTCATTATCCATATGGTAGAATATTTTTTGCAGAAGATTTAGAAAGTGAATCTACAAAGTTTAATCTTCAAGATAGAGTTCCCACTGGACTACTTGCCGGTAAAAAAGCAAAGTTGGCAATAGGAGAAGCTTGGAAAATTGAAGAGGAGTTCAATGCTGAAACAATTGTTGATGGTACTAGAAGATTTGCATGGGTATTTCCATCTGAAATTAGTAGTAATTATAGTGAAGAGAGAAATCATTTTGAATTAGAATTTACACTCCAAAAAGGTTGTTATGCAACTGAGCTTATAAGAGAATTAGTTCACTAAAATAGATAAAACCTACAAATAATTGTAGGTTTTATGCTTGTTCTATCTTATTTCTTCCATTTTCTTTCGCTTTATATAAAGCAATATCAATTCTTTTTAATATTATATCAATATTGTCATTTTTTAAATAAGAGGTAATTCCAAAGCTACAAGTGATCGGATTTTTAAGTTTAGAAGAAAAAGTTGAACTTTCAATTAATTTTCTAATTTTTTCAATAGTTTTTAAACCATTTTCCATATTTGTTTCTGATAATAAAATCATAAATTCTTCCCCACCCCATCTAGCAATTGTATCTGTATCTCTTAATACATTTTGAATTGTTTTAGCTAAGTTAGTAAGAACTTCATCACCTACATCATGTCCATAAGTGTCATTGACTTTTTTAAAGTGGTCTATATCAAACATTGCTATAATAAAGTTATTTTCATATCTAATACTTCTTTGAATTTCACTTTGTAATTCTTTATTGAATTTTTGTCTATTAGCAAGTTTAGTAAGGACATCATGTGTTGCTTGATATTCTAATAAATCAGCTTGTTTTTTTAATTTTGTAATATCTGTTAATGTTAAAACATAATGGGTACCATTAAATTCATATGTGGTCATATTTAATTTAAAAATATTAAATGTATTATGGCTATTCCTAATTTTAACTAGAATATCTTTATTTTGAAAAGATTGTGCATCAGATAAGCAACATAAATTATTAAAATTATCTACATAATAATAACCCTCTTCTTTTATAAAAAGATGACAAATTTGTTTTATATCATTATTAAATTCATCTATGTTTCTTTTATTTACAAACTCTAAAAAGTTGTTATTTACTGTATGGACTTTATCTCCATTGGATACTACAACTAAATTATCTTGTGAATTTAAAATAGAATTTAATTCAAATGTTTTCTCTTTTAATTGTGAGATAAGTACACTATTTAATTCTTCAAGCTCTTTTCTTAACATTCTAGCTTCAACTGCCTGATAAATAGTTGTAATAAGTTTTTTTAAGTTCACAGGTTTTAGTATATAACCATTTACATTCATATCAATTGCTTCTTGTAGAAACTCTATCTCTGTATAAGCAGTTGTTATAGATATAGGGAATGATTTGTCATTTTCTCTTATATGTCTAATAAGTTCCATTCCATCCATTTTAGGCAT